>JBJXGJ010000294.1:0-18429 GCA_046153805.1 Ferruginibacter sp.
CAGGGTGATTTGGTCTTCTGTATTTTTTTTGCCTGCGTTGGCAGCAAGGTCATAATCCACTCTTGCGCCCACCATCATAAATACTTTTAAATTGTCTATACGATCGCTCGTAAACTTGAGTTGTAGGGGCAGTGCAAGAGTAATTCCCTGTACTTTTTTTGTAACAAGCGTGTCTTCCAGCCTTGTTACATCGGGAGTTTTCAACGTATATTGAAATACCTTCTCGGTAAATATTAAATTGATAGGGTACGTGCGCACATCAAAATGACTGCTTAACCTCAAATTTACAAGGCCAGCTAGGTTGATTCCCGTGCTGTTAATGCTTTCAATAACATTAATACTGTCAAAAGCTAAAAACCTTTTACTGTGCAAAATATTATAGTGCGATCTGTTCAGACCAAGGTTTATTCCAAAATGAAAACGTTCGTCATCATGTTCAAGCAGGTTTTGCTCATACCCTATCTGCGCCTTTCCCACAAATGGGATTAAAAAAGCAAACAGTAAAATAAAATTCATTTTGTTCCGCAATAGACGCTGCATATACCTAGGCTGAGTGGTTTGTTTACAATATTTTTATACCCTACTTTTTCCAGTATGTCGGTAAAGTGTTTTCCCTCAGGAAATTTTTGTATAGATGCATCCAGATAGGCGTAAGCGTTTTTATTTTTAGAAAATATTTTAGCAATATTAGGCGATACTGACTTCATATAAAAATTATAAAACCCTTTAATGATCAGTTTTTTAGGTCGGCTAAATTCTAATACAACCAGTTTTCCGCCCGGGCGTAATACCCGTAAAATTTCGGATAGTCCTTTCTCCAGTTGCTGAAAATTCCTTACGCCAAAAGCCACTGTTACAGCGTCAAAACTATTATCCGAATATTTAATATCAGCACTGTCGCCATTGTACAATTGTATAACGGCATCAAGGCCCTTTTCTTTTATTTTTCTTCTTCCAATCTCCAGCATGCCGTCGCTTATATCAATTCCTGTAATTGCTGCCGGTTTCAATATTTTTTCCGTCATCAATGCCACATCTGCAGTTCCCGTAGCCACATCCAGCACGGTTTTAGGATGAAGCTCTTTTAAATACCCAATAGCTTTTTTTCGCCACCTCACATCTATTCCAGCACTTAAAAACCTGTTTAAAAAATCGTAACGGTGAGCAATACTATCAAACATATCAGCCACCTGATTCTTTTTGCTATCTTCAGAATCTTTGTACGGTACAATGCTGTCGTGTTCAAATTTTGTCATGGCTGCTGCAAATATAAGCCGTTTAAAACAGCCGGTAAACACATCGATTAATTTTTGATGCACATATAAAGTTAAATTTGCGCTATATCTAACTCTAAATAATGCGAATAAAGAAAGCTACCTACGTAATAAGCAGCCCCGATTACGAAAAATGCCCAGCTCCTGACCGACCTGAATATGCTTTTATAGGGCGCAGCAATGTGGGAAAATCCTCCTTAATAAATATGCTTTGCAACAACGATAAACTGGCTAAAACTTCGGGCTCGCCAGGTAAAACGCAGCTTTTAAATCATTTTGAAATTGTGAGCGACAGTGGGGAACAAGGGAAAAAACCAGAGTTAGATAAGAAATGGTACCTCGTAGATCTGCCCGGTTATGGTTTTGCCAAAGTAAGCATACGAAGCAGAAGAAAATGGGAACAGATGATAGAAAATTATTTGCGCAAGCGTGAAAACCTTTCTCATTTATTTGTATTGATTGATGCTCGCCACAGTCCTCAAAAAATAGACCTAGAATTTTTGGAGAATTTAAAATCCTGGAATATTTCCTTTAGCCTTGCTTTTACAAAAAGCGATAAAGAAAACCAGCGCATTGTAAGTAAAAATGTAAAAGATTTTTTAAATGCTATGAAACAAACCTGGCAGTTTTTGCCAAGGCACTTTGTAACCAGTGCTGTTAAAAAAGCCGGTAAGCAAAAAATACTTGATTTTATTGGCGAGACGAATGAGGAGTTGATGGAGAAGAAGTAGATATTAGACACAAGATGTGAGATGTCTGATGTAATAATTCGAGAAAAAGATTTGCAACGGAGGAAAGATTGTTGTACTTAGTAAAATTACCGATCACCGTACCACGAAAAATAAAATCATTTGTAAGAGAAAGCGATACGTTACTACCTACAGCAGTTTGCAGTACGTTGGTAAAAGTATTTTTATCTACATTAATTGTTTGTGGAAAATCAGCATACAATTTTTGTCTTGCATCTTTTACTTGTGCAACTGATGCAATGCCACAAACACACAAAATAATTGCAAACGATAATTTGCTGAGTGTTTTCATCTGTGGGTTTTTATAGATACTTTGGATAGTTTCGTTCAGGGCTTGCCAAAGTGGGGCAATAGAATTCCGTCCGCCCGGTTAACTGAAGCTAAATTTATAATTAAAAGTTGATAATTTGCACATAGCTAAATTGCTAACGTACTGCCCGATATAAAGCCAAATTGAAAAACAAAAAGCTGAAACACGGCTTCCGTCCGCCCCCATTTTGCCAAACCCGATGTTATGCACAGTTGTTTTAGTCTCTTTGATAAATCTGTTTCACAAGCTTTCTCTTCGGGTCAAAAAATATAAATAAGCAGCAGTCGTCTGTTGTAAAATCCCCTATCTCCAATTGACAAATAAATTTCATACGGCTTCCGTCTTCGCTTAAAGGAGTAGCATCATTTTGCCACCAGTCAGGCTCCGCTAAGAACTTTAAATAGTTATTCAGGTCAATATTGGATTTCATACTGTCAACCTTTTGTCTTGTCTTGGCTAAATAAGGTCTTCAGTCAGTTGGAAGGAGCAGTGCTTCTTTTTTAAACATTGGCTTAAATTTTCCATTGTCTAGAATTTTAAATGAATATTTGTCAATAAAGTCGCCCTGAATTAGAAAATTACTGCTGTCTACCGAATGATGCAGTAATGAATAAGAAATTGGTATTTTATATGTCTTCCCGTCAATGTCTAAAGTAACCGTAGCAATAGGAAAAATATTGTCTACTTGTGCATAATCTGTGTCTATGAAATTTGAAAGTTTAGGAAAACTCTCAGTTTTTCTTTGTCCAACTGAAGTACAGCTTGAAACTGTCCAGAGAAATAGAATTAATAAATTTTTCATAGTTGTATGAAGGTTGCGGTACAATTGTGCATAACTATGCCATAAACGCCACTCTAGAAATTTTATTACTTAAAGGATAATTAATTTAAAAATTAGTATTGGTTGGTGCTTAACAAAACAAGTGTACAGGCATCCATTGTTTTAATGCCTTTTTCCGTTGCCATTTTTTCCAGTTCTTCGTTTTCGGTTCCTGGGTTAAAAATAATTCGCTTAGGGTTTAGCGATAGTACATAATCATAATATGGTTTTTGATTTTGAGGGTTTAAATACAGCGTTACGGTATCTACAGATTCTATTGCGGGATTGTCTTTTATTATCTTAACATCATTTATACTACCTTCTTTATTGCCAATGGCTGTAACAGGATGGTTGTGTGCTGTAAGTTTTTTTACGGCCATGTTACTGTAACGGTCTTCGTTTTGCGATGCGCCAAGTACAACTGTTTTCTTTTGCATAATACTAGTTTAAAAATCTGGCTTTTAATGCGGGTGTCGGAATCATACAATGGTCTTTTTTTCCGAACCATTTGTACCTGTTTTTTGCTATAAAATTATAGACTGCATTTCTTATAAAAGCGGGTACAATTATAAAGCCAAATAATAATTTTATCGGCCCATCTAATTGTTTGGCCACATGCAGTGCTGCGGTAGATTTAAAAAATGCTTTTTCATTTTGTACAAGTACAAAAGAATCAAATCCCGTTGCCGGCAATCCGTATTGTTTCAAAAAAGCCTGCCCTGTTTCTGATTGCAATGCGGCAAAGTTGAACTTTTCCTGCTTATCATGTTTTATAACAAACTGAACAGAGTTGTTGCAAAGGTTGCAGACACCATCGAATAGTATGATTGGTTTGTTAGACATTTATTTTTCAAAATTAGTTTTTTAAAATATCATTTAGAGCTGCATCAAGTGTTGAAAAGTTAAATTTAAAACCTGCATCCAGTAGGCGCTCAGGTAACACCCACCTGCTTTTTAATATTAACTCTGTTTCTGTTTTTATCATTACCGCCCCTGTTTTTAGCAGCCACACCGGAGTGGATAAGCCGAATGGCATTTTCATGACTCCTCTAAATTTTTTCATAAAGCTGCTGTTTGTTTCAGGAAAAGGTGCAGCAGTATTAATAACCCCTTCTATGCTTTTGTTTTTATTTAAGAACATTATAATCCTAAAAACATCTTCTATATGTATCCAGCTAAACATCTGATGACCGTTGCCGTTTTTGCCACCTAAGCCAAACCGTACCAGGTTTTTAATTGGCCGCACAACGCCACCATCTTTGCCAAGTACAATGGCCATTCTCAGTGCAACCTGTCTTGTTTTGGGTAAAGCAAACTGAAAGAAACTTTCTTCCCAGGCCGTGGCAATGTTTACGGAAAAGCCTGTTCCTATTTCGCCGTTTTTTTCGGTCATGGGCCTGTCTTCTGCATGGCGGTAAATTGTAGCGGTGCTGCTGTTGATCCACAGCAGTGGTGGGTTCTTACATTTTAATATAGCTTCTCCAAGTTGTTGAGTGGTTTTAATGCGGGAGTAGTAAATGTCTTTTTTGTTCTTTTCCGTATATCTGCAGTCAACTGATTTGCCCGCAAGGTTTATCAGCATTTCTGCATTTTCTAATGCTTCAATCACATCGTCATTATTTACCCATTGCACATTGTTTTTATTGCGTGAAATAATTGTTACTGCATAATCAAGTTCTTCTAATTTATGTTGAAGATATTTTCCGATAAATCCTGTGCCGCCGGCTATAACAATTTTCTTTTTCATGATTTTAAATGATAAAAAGTAAAATAATAAAACGATATAAAATATAAGTGTACGATAAGTAAAAGGGTAGTTCCATTTTTGCAACAATATTTTTATGAATAAAGAACATGATTGTAACTACTGCGAAGAAATAGATAATATTGGTGGTATCAGCAAAATTGTAATATCTGTTCATAAAAAGTAATGGCCAAAGTAACACGGAACCAATGACCGAAACCTGTAGCATTTTCAACAAATAATCCGTTACAACGTCTCTGCTATTTTTATTAATAAAAGCCCATTGAAACAGCACCATACCAATTACCATTACCAGCTCAAACAACCAATTGTATTTTACAGATAGCAAATGCTGCACAAGGTTTGCATACTGTGAAAGTGTAAAAGCGGTTGTCACAGTACAAATGAATATTAGTGGTAGTTTAAATTTCATTTTAGATAATCCAGAGGACGTTTAACCTTTTTAAATACTTCATTTGCACATATGCAGGTATAAAATATTGCCATAAAAGGAGCGACGAATAATAAAATTGCAAACATTACAAAGCCCATTGGCATTGTGACGAGGCAAAGTAATGTAATTCCTGTGTACACTCTTCTAACATAAGATAAGGGTTGCTTTCCTCTAAATAAAATATGTACAATCATACTTATTACCTGCCATCCACCCACAACAAAGTATCCTTGTAATAAATAATAATTATTTATCGGGGCTTGTTTAGGTTCTATTATAATAATGATGCTATAAGCAATTATTAAACCCGTGCTTATAAAAAAATCAATTTCATTAAACTTTTTCATTTTATATCTTTTTAAACTTTCAGAAAATAATGAAACTTGTTACCCAAATAAAAGCCGAAACATTTCGACTTAAATTAAAAACCTTCTATCAACTTTGAACCATCAACCTTCCACCTATTTAAATATCTTCAAAACCCCACTTATAAATTTATTCTCCTCAGCTTTTATCATTATATCGAGCAGACTATCTGCGTGGCTTCCTAATTTTTTAATGTCGCCCACCACACCCAGAAATTCTTTTGCACCTGCTTCTTTTTTATCATCTATATTTTCCAGTTGGCTGAGAAGTTTAAGCATTGGGTCAAGTTCACGTTTCTTTCTCTCTTTTATTATTTGTGTGGCTACTTTCCAAATGTTTTTATCTGCTGTAAAATATTCCTTGCGTTCGCCTGAAACAATTACCCTTTCTACAAGCCCCCAACCAATAAGATCTCTTATGTTCATATTCACATTGCCCCGGCTGATGCTTAACTGCTCCATCATATCATCTTGCGTGATAGGCTCTGTACTTATAAGCAACAGTGCATGTATTTGGGCCATAGTACGGTTTATGCCCCATTGCGTGCCAAATGCCCCCCAGCTGTTTATAAACTGTTGTTTAGCTTCTTCCAGTTTCATATAATAAAAATACGATTTATTATTGAACTTTCAGTAATTAGTGAAACATATTTATCTATTATAAAAAAAGCCGTTCACTTAATGGAACGGCTTTTAAATTATTCATATTATTATTTACACCAGCATCCTTACCGGGTTCTCCAGAAACTTTTTTAAGGTCTGTAAAAACGCCGCACCTACCGCACCGTCCACGCTTCTATGATCGCAACTTAGCGTTACTTTCATTACGTTCGCTGTTTCAAATTTACTGTTGCGGCTTACCACAACTTCTTTTATTTTTCCTACCGCTAATATGCAACTGTCAGGCGGGTTTATGATGGCCGTAAATTCTTCAATATCCATCATACCAAGGTTAGATATGGTAAATGTGTTACCACTAAATTCAGCAGGCTGCAGTTTCTTGTCTTTTGCTTTTGCATATAGTTCTTTTGCATCAGCAGCAATTTGAGACAATGATTTTTGGTCTGCAAATTTTATTACCGGTACTATTAATCCTTCAGGCAAAGCCAACGCAGAACCAATGTGTATGTGGTTGTTTTTTCTAATAAAATCGCCCCCCGCTTCCTGCGGGGCAAGCATCCAGCTGCTGTTTACATCTGGGTGTAAACGAAGCGCCGATGCGCACGCTTTTATGATCATATCATTGAACGAAACTTTTACTGGACTCACTTCATTAATGGCAGTACGTGCAGCCATCGCATTGTCCATATTTAACTCCATGGTCAAATAAAAATGCGGTGCGGTAAACATACTCTCACCAAGTCTGCGTGCAATTACTTTGCGCATTTGAGTAAGCGGTACATCGGTGTAGGACTCAGTTGATGGTTGATAGTTGATGGTTGATGGTCGTAAACTTGCCGTAGCAATTGTCGTCTGTGGTCTCTGGTCCGTTGACTGTTCTTTGTACCCATCAATATCACTTTTTACAATTCTGCCACCATCTCCCGTTCCTTGTACTTTGGTAATATCCAATCCTTTTTCTGCTGCAATTTTTTTAGCCAATGGAGATGCTTTTATTCGGCCATCACTATTAGTTGAAGGTTGCGGGTTGTTGGTTGCGGGTTGGGCTACCATGGTCTGTGGTCCACTGTCAGTGGTTTGCTTTTTGTCGTCTGTCGTCGCACTTCCTTCCGCCGCCACATAGGCTGCCACATCGGTGCCTGGTTTGCCAACTATTGCAATAATCTGGTTTATTTTTGCTGCCTGTCCTGCCTCTACACCAATATATAAAAGAGTACCTTCTTCGTAACCTATCACTTCCATTGTTGCTTTATCCGTCTCCACATCAGCCAATACATCATCTGCTTTTACCGCATCGCCAACTTTTTTGTTCCATGCTACAATCTTTCCTTCAGTCATTGTATCACTAAGCAAAGGCATTCTTATTTCTTTGGCCCCATCAGGGAGAGAAACGACCGTTGGTTGCGGGTTAGAAGTTGCTGGTTTCGGGTTATCGGTTGCGGGTTTGCCCATTTCTGACTGCTCCGTATCAACTGCCGACTGCTCCCTGCCCGCTGCCCACTGCTCATTGCCCACTGCTCCCTCTCCATCCAACAACCCTTTATAATCTTCCCCTTCTTTGCCTACTATCGCTATAATCTGGTTTATTTTTGCAGCGTCTCCAGCTGGTACGCCAATGTAAAGCAACGTTCCATCTACATAACCATTCACTTCCATGGTTGCTTTGTCCGTTTCCACATCAGCCAATACATCATCAGCCTTCACTTTATCGCCTACTATTTTGTTCCATGCCACTATTTTCCCTTCCGTCATGGTATCGCTCAGCAGCGGCATCCTTATTACTTCTGCCATAATTGTTTTTTATAAATATTTGAGGTCGAAATTAATGCAAAAAAAGTAAAAGCTTTTGCGTTATGGTTTGTTATTCTTTTAATAGTCAATTTCCATCTTCAGTCTATCCTTTAATTCTTTAATCAGCGGGTACTTTTCTATCAGCAACTGGTACTGTTGTTTTGATGTGAGACTTTTAGGGTCGTTGTCTGACTTTCTTTCTTCTTCCATTATTTCCATACCATACTTCAGCAGTTTGTTGCCAAAGTATTTGTGCAGGTATTCAATAAGCCCAGATCTTTCTGTTTCTATAAAACGCTGCTGTAATGCTCCTTCTGTTATTACGGTAAAATTATTTTCATCTTCAATCCGTAAAACAGCGGCCTTAAATTGAGTAACTGCAGGGTGCTTTTTTTCTGCTGCAAGATTTGCAGCATAATTTGCCCAGGCAGTTTGCAGGTTTTTATCTGTCAATTCCAGCAAATGCTTTTCCTGATCCGTTTCCTGCAGCAGGCGAGCCCTTATTTTCCCTAGAGAACCAAAACCTGTTTTCTTTTCTGTTTTACTTACAACGGGTTCGGTGGCAGGTGTTGAAACCTGTTTTTTTATTTCTTTTTCTACCACGAGCTTCGGTTCTATAACCACCTGCCTTTTTTCGATCACTTTTGCAGATACCGTTTCTTTCAACTTTATAATAGAAATACCTTTAAAAGCTACGGCTGTTGAGCTGTCAACTAATTTTTTTTTTACAATCGTTTCGCCTTCTATCAGTTCAACCGCCTGGTTTATGTAGCACAGTTTTATCAGCGCCATTTCCACACACAATCGTTTGTTGCGGGCTTGTTTATAATTAATGGCAGCTTCGTGTGTAGTGTTTAATGCAGCTATCATCCAGTTGGCAGATATTTCTTTTGCTGCGTGCAGGTATTTATCTCTAAAGTCTTCGGCAACTTCCAGTAATATGGCAGCTTTTACATCTTTGCTTACCAGCAGGTTTCTTATAAATTCTATAAAGCCTTCTAAAAAAGTATCTCCTTCAAATCCTTTTTGGTTGATGTCGTCAAACAACAAAAGTGCATCGCTCAGTTTTTGTTCTGTGGCATATTGCAAAAGTTTAAAAAAATAATCTTCATCCAGTATGTTTAAATGCTCTAAGGTATTTGCGTAGGTAAGTTCGCCTCCGGTAAAACTTACAATTTTATCAAGAATGCTTAAGGCATCTCTCATACAGCCTTCACTTTTTTGGGCTATCACGTGCAGGGCGGCGTTTTCTGCCTTTATCGTTTCTTTATTGCAAATTTCCCTAAGGTGTTCAACCGTGTCGTTGGTGGTTATTCTTTTAAAATCAAATATCTGGCAACGGCTTAAAATGGTCGGTAGAATTTTATGCTTTTCTGTAGTTGCCAGTATAAAAATGGCATAGGGTGGGGGCTCTTCCAGGGTTTTTAAAAATGCATTAAACGCCGATGCGCTCAGCATGTGAACCTCATCTACAATATACACTTTGTACTCACCTGCTTGTGGTGCAAAACGCACCTGATCTACCAGGCTTCTTATATCATCAACAGAATTATTACTTGCAGCATCAAGCTCATGAATGTTCAGCGAAGTTCCATTATCGAACGACAAACAGCTGTTGCAGGTGTTACACGCTTCCCCATCCGCAGTTTTATTTTCGCAGTTTATTGTTTTTGCTAAAATTCTTGCACAAGTAGTTTTACCCACACCACGTGGCCCGCAAAATAAAAAAGCATGTGCAAGCTGGTTGTTGTTAATGGCGTTTTTTAAAGTAGTGGTAATATGCGCCTGCCCCACAACTGTGCTAAAGTTTTGTGGTCTGTATTTTCTGGCAGAAACGATAAATTTTTCCATAATAATAAATCTCTATCCTTGTAGGAGGAAAATCTCCGGTATTTATGCGAATTTAATTATTGTACACTGCAATTACTAATTTAACTACAGAATTGGATGTCGTTTAAATTCTTTCTCCCGGTCAAATAAATAACGGTAGGTACAAAGGTTTCTGCTTCTTTGCACCTCTCCAAGGCTGGTGGCAACATTGAGCATTTTTGGGTTAAAATCGCCGATCCACTGCATTTCATATTCCGTGTAAGGGCTCACTGCAGACTGCATATATTTTGCAGATTCGCCAATAAGATATGCATCTACTCCCTTGCCTTGCCACTCGGGTACAACCCCAAATACCAAACCTGTAAATTTTCTATTTTTAGTAAATTTTTTTACCCATAAAAATTTTAATTTCTGCAATAGACCAAATTTACCATGGAGGTATTTAAACCACTGGTTAAGGTCAGGTATATTTATAAAAATGGCGATTGGTTCGTTTTTGTAATAGGCATATTGCAGAATTTTTTCGTCCATTACGGGCTTCATTTTTTTAAACATGATAAGAACCTGTTCGTATGGCAATTGTTTTAAGCCGTCATGCCCTGCCCATGCTTTGTTATAAACGGTTGCAAAATCTTTTGCGTATTTTTCAATATCTTTTTTTTGCAAGTGTGCCGATGAAAAATTTGTATCTGCTTCAATAGCATCATGCCTTTTCCATATTTTTATATCTAATGGCGATTTAGGGTCCCAGCCCAAGCATACCTGCTCAAAAAATACTTTAAAACCATATTCCTCAAATAAACTTACATAATAGGGCGGGTTATAGTTCATACAATAAAGAGGTTTCGTAAATCCTTTCGTCACCATGCCCCACCACCTGTCTCTCTCACCAAAATTTATGGGGCCATCCATTGCTTCCATTCCTTCCTGCTGCAACCAGGCTTTAGCAGTATCCAGTAAAATAGTTGCAGCTTGCTGTTTATTTATACATTCAAAGAAGCCAACGCCACCTACGGGCACGTCATCTCCTTTGTTCTTGTATTTTTTATTGGTAAATGCGGCAATCCTTCCAATAACCATGTTCGTCTCATCTTTTAAAATCCAGCGTTGTAATTTGCCCTGCCGGTAGGCTTTGTTTTTTTTGGGGCTAAAAACTTCCTGTAAATCTTTATCCAGCGGTTGTATCCAGTTTGAATCGTTTTTATAAATAACGAGAGGAAGCTTAAAAAACGCAGCTTCGTCTTTGGCAGAAGTGACAGAGAAAATTTTCATGAACTAAAATTAATAAAAAAAGGCGGCTTAGCTAACCGTTCTTTTAGTTCATTGCGTGGTTGTACAGCCGTTTTTGTAGAGCCATCGTGGCCCCGGCCTGGCGGCATAAGCAGGTATTTTATCTTTGTGGTAAATGTTTTCTTTTTTTGTAAGTCCGCAGCCATTCCCTTCCATCCTTGCAGCACGTGGTTAAGCAGATTGTTGGGTTTATTTAATGATTTTGTTAACACATATTTTTATCCAGGTAAAGAATATTGCTGGCATGGTGCACCCTGTGGCGGGCAGCTGTAATAAAACAACTTCGAACAAGGCTGGCATTTTCTTTAAATATTATGAAGGAACCAATATGCCGTAGGATTGAGTAATGGCTTACATACACACAATATCCCGCGGGTGAAAACCCATTGGCGCAATTCGTCTAAAATAAACAAACTGGGTATACAGGCTGCAAAACCGATGAGCGAAACCCTGTTGTTGCATTAAATTCTTCTGAAGAGTGGTAGGTTATATGAACCGCCCAAAATAGCCCGCAGTTATGATCAATTCTGTGTTCAATATCATTTCTCTACCTTCAAAATTAAATGGATGGGCACAGAAAGTAATAAAAACCATGTTTCCCTGAAGGATTGCATTTGTAATGTCGTTATTGGTTTTTGGTTTCGAATTGCGGGTTAATGATGCTGCAACCATTCCACCATTTATACAACTTTCCTAATCTTGTGTCTTCTAAACAGCCATAATCTCCACTTCCTTCGCAGCCAAAAATTTCTCTACCATCGCAATATTTTTGTCAGTTGCTATCTGTGCGCCTGCTTCGGCATCTTTGCACTCATCTTCACTCGCTCCGTCTTTTTGCAGTTTTTTTATTTGCTCTATAGCATCTCTGCGAATGTTGCGGATAGATACTTTTGCATTTTCACCCTCTCCATTACACTTTTTTACCAGTTCCTTGCGTCTTTCTTCTGTTAACGGCGGCAAAAATAGCCTTATGATGGTACCATCATTTTGTGGGTTTATGCCAATATTTGCCGCAATAATGGCTCTTTCTATTACAGGAAGCATGTTTTTTTCCCATGGTGTTACCGAGATGGTTCTTGCATCTAGCGTTATGATGTTTGCAATCTGTGCAATAGGAGTGGGGCTTCCATAATAATCTGCAACAATGCCATCAAGCATTACCGGGTTAGCCTTGCCTGCCCTAATTTTTACTAATTCAGCCTCAAGGTGGTTCAGTGCTTTTGCCATGGTGGCAGTAGCGTCATCAAGTATTAAAGTTAAATCGTCTGACATATTTTTGAATTGGGTGCAAAGCTAAAAAAATCTGATGGGTTGGCATCAGATTTTTATATTTTAAATAAAGTTTGTCGTATTTGATTATTCTGCCTCTACCGGCTCCTGCGCAAAATTAAAAATCTTGTGTGTGCTATTTACTTTTGTATCCTGTGGCTCCATGTAAGAGCGTTTTACTTTTTGCCTTGCAAAATAAACAATACTAATCATCGCTACTGCCATACCCAACAAAACAGCTATTAATAAAGTACAGTTAAAATTTCGCAGTAAAAAAGCTGCCGCAATAAAAACCAGAGTGGTACCTACAAGAGAAAAGGTTATTTTTTTATGAGAAAAACCAAGGTCCAATAAATAATGGTGTACATGCATTCTGTCGGGGCTAAAGGGTGAACGCTTGTCTAGAATACGGAGGCCAAATACACGAAGTGTGTCAAATAAAGGAACAATTAACACCGCAAAACCCAAAGCAGGCGATGCATGCAAACTAAATGACTGTCCGGTTGCACCAGCAACGTTAATAAACTTAATCACTAATATTGAGTTGATAATGCCGATAAGTAATGAACCGGTATCGCCCATAAAAATTTTAGCAGGAGAAAAATTATAAATAAGGAAGGCAAATACGGCTGTAGAAAGAGAAATAGCCATTACAGCATAGGTAAACTCATTAGCAAAATAAAAATAAACTCCAAATAGAAGTGTTGTAACAAAACCAAGACTGCCGGCAAGCCCGTCTATACCATCTATTAAATTAAAAGCATTGGTAATAACAATAATGGTAAATAAGGTAAGAAAAATACTTGCGTAATGCGGAATGATAGTAATACCTAAAAAGCCATGCATATCGTTTAGGTAAACATTGCCAAAATTCATTATAATAAAGGCGGCAATAAGCTGACCTACAAACTTTTTTTTGGCAGAGAGTACCAATATATCATCTTTTAAACCCAAAAAGAAAATAACAATGGCGGCTGCTGCAAAGTATTGCAACTCATGCGAATCTGGTGCACCCATAAGTGTTGCTACTATAAACCCAGCAAAAATTCCCAAACCGCCTAACGTTGGTATAACCGCCTTGTGAACTTTTCTTTCGTCAGGCTCATCAAAGAGTTTTTTGCTTTTTGCAATTTGAATAATGACAGGTATGGCAAAAAATGTTATTATGAAAGCCAAAAAAGCACTGAGTAATATATGTTGCATATGTAGTTTTAAACCAATACCATACAAAAGTATAGAAAATGTTGTTATTAAGATGTTTTTAACAAATTTAATGTTGTCAGTTCACAAAAAAAATAGCGCCAATATTCTAGCTAAATGGTATGAACTATTTGTTATTATCGTTGTTTAACAAATTATGCTTTTTTCCTTAGAAAATGAAAAGGTTTTAAAGTAGGTTTGCAAAGGCAAAAATAAAACCACTTTTAAACAGCATAAAAATAATGAATAATCTTAAAGATACGGCTACCCAAATAAGGAGAGATATTGTGAGAATGGTGCATGGTGCACAGAGTGGGCACCCAGGTGGCTCTCTCGGTTGCACGGAATATTTTACCGCATTGTATTTTAACGTGCTAATTCATTCAGCTGATTTTAAAATGAATGGGGAAAAGGAAGACCTCTTTTTTTTAAGTAATGGACATATTTCCCCTGTGTGGTATAGTACGCTGGCAAGATCAGGATATTTTCCTGTAGAAGAGCTTTCCACTTTTCGCAAACTAAACAGCAGGTTACAGGGCCATCCTACTACGCATGAGCATTTACCCGGTATAAGAATAGCAAGTGGTTCGCTTGGGCAAGGTATGAGTGTGGCAATTGGTGCAGCAATAGCAAAAAAATTAAATGGAGACGATAAGCTGGTATTTTCTTTACATGGGGATGGAGAGCTGGAGGAAGGACAAAACTGGGAAGCCATCATGTTTGCCGGCAGCAAAAACGTAGATAATTTAATAGCCACCATAGATGTAAATGGCCAGCAAATAGATGGTTCTACAGAAAAAGTAATGAGCTTGGGAAACCTACATTCAAAATTTGAAGCTTTTGGCTGGGAGGTGATGGAAATGGATGGCAACGATGTAGATGCAGTTGTAGCAGGCTTAAACGATGCAAAAGCCCGCACTGGAAAAGGCAAACCTGTTATCATTTTAATGAAAACTATTATGGGCAAAGGCGTTTCGTTTATGGAAGGCACCCACGAATGGCATGGCATAGCACCAAACGATGAGCAATTAACCAAGGCATTGGCGGAGTTGCCTAGTACGCTGGCAGATTATTAAAAGATGCTTTATCATTTTAAAAAGCCGCTTTTTCAAAAAGCGGTTTTTTTATGTGTGGACTTGCTGAAATTCTCCTTCATTTTCAAGATTCCCTCCCTTTGCAAGGCAGATAGAGGAGCCCTTAATTCATTAAATAATTTAAATTGCAGTATGCACAAAAAAATATTGTTGCTTGGCAGTGGCGAGTTGGGCAAAGAACTAGTGATTGCCTTAAAGCGTTTGGGACAGACCGTTATTGCGGTAGATGGCTATGCCGGCGCACCCGCCATGCAGGTAGCAGATGGGTTTGAAGTAATTGATATGCTTAATGCAACAGCATTAGATGCCATCGTTGCAAAACACAAACCTGACTTGATAGTACCCGAAATAGAAGCCATACGCACCGAACAGTTTTACGGGTACGAAGAGCAAAAAATACAGGTGGTGCCAAGTGCAAGAGCCGCCAATTTTACCATGAACAGAAAACTCATTAGAGATTTGGCAAGCAAAAAACTGGGGCTGCAAACAGCAAACTATTTTTATGCAACCGATTTTCAGCAGTTTACCGAAGCCGTTGGTAAAATAGGTTTACCCTGTGTTGTAAAACCCCTCATGTCCAGCAGTGGCAAGGGCCAGTCTGTTTTAAGAAATCTGGATGATCAGGAACAGGTTTGGGACTATGCCATAAACAATTCCCGAGGCGATATAAAAGAAGTGATCATTGAAGAATTTATAGCTTTTGAAACAGAAATAACGTTGCTCACTGTTACACAGCAAAACGGGCTAACCTTGTTTTGCCCACCCATAGGTCACCGGCAGGAGCGGGGCGATTACCAGGAAAGCTGGCAACCTGTTGCCATAAGCGAAGAAGATGTAGCACATGCACAGGCAATGGCAGCAAAAGTAACCGCTGCACTTACAGGTGCAGGCATTTGGGGCGTTGAGTTTTTTCTCACCGCCACGGGTGTATATTTTTCTGAGTTAAGCCCACGCCCGCACGATACAGGTATGGTAACCCTGGCAGGCACACAAAATTTATCACAGTTTGAGTTGCATGCAAGGGCAATTTTGGGCTTGCCCATTCCTGCAATACAATTAGAAAAGGCAGGAGCAAGTGCAGTTATATTGGCTGATAAAACCGCCGATTATTTTTCTATTAACGGTATTGAAAAAGCATTGGAACAACCCAATACAGATGTGCGCATTTTTGGCAAACCCACCACAAGGCCATATCGCCGCATGGGCGTTGCGCTTGCGTATGACAATGTAGGTGCAGATATAGATGCGATGCGCAAGAAAGCGAGGGTGGTGGCGGGTTGTGTTGGAGTAACCTAATCTTAATTTTGATTTGCTTTCAAACTTTTTACTAACTTAGTTCTTACACATCGCATTGCTGAAAATAAAAGAACTCAAAGATGTTGTGATTTGCTTTCAAACTTTTTACTAACTTAGTTCTTACACATCACAATCGGCTGTAAGCTATGATGGTAGCGGTTCTAAGTTAAAAAACAGGAATAAAAAATTGATTTGTGTACCATTTTTTTATTCCTGTTCTTTTCAAAATTTTTAGTTCTAATTTTTACACAGAAAGGTAAGTTTGAGATACTTCAACGGTTTCGACAAGCAAAACCTTACAAAAAACTAAAACATTTCTAGCTGCTGCACGGGTGTGGCGGCAGATGTTATTTTGTGCCCATGGTATATTTCCATCATACCAAACTGTTTATCTGTAATACACATAATTCCTACTTTTCCTTTTTCGGGCAGTAGTTTACGCACTCTACTTATATGTACATCGGCATTTTCTCTGCTGGCACAGTGCCGCAGGTATATGCTAAACTGAAACATTTGAAAACCATCGTTCATTATTTTTTTTCTGAAAGATGAAGCAATTTTCCGCTCTGCAGCGGTTTCGGTTGGCAAATCGAACAGTACAAGTACCCACATAATACGATATGCATTTAAGCGGTTATGCAAGTGGGTTAATGGTTACGAGTTAGCAGTTGCGGGTTTTGTAAACTTGTATTGTTATAATAAATAGGTTTGTTCACACTACTTTAATTTTTATATTATTGCCATTTGCCTAATAAATAATTTAATACTTCGATTCTGGCAATTTCTGACCCGTAACTCGCAACCAATAACCCACAAATCTAAATAAACTCCGGGTACATTATCTTTCTCGTTTTTCCTTCAAAGCATTTCGCAAGCGAGGCAGTCGTTTTTTGTACAGCCACCATTAGCGGGCTTTTTTCGCCATTTATAATTACATCCATAGCTGGTATGCCGAGCAGTTGTTTCTTTAAGGCTGTACCAAGGTCCAAATAGGTTCCATTCATTCGCACAATATTCCACACTACTTTATCTACAAAAGGGCGATAGGGTTCCATAATATCATCTGCCAGGCAATAAGCATTATATTGGTTTTTATGAAAAATACCTAGTGTGGGCAGCAAGCCGCTTGCCACAAGGTTGCGGGCGGTTACCGCCCTTAAAATAGCATAGCCATAATTGAGTAAATTATTTGGTGGCTCACCATCAGGGTCTCTTTTAAAATCGGTATAAATAGCAAAAATGTTTTTCCAATAGTAAGCAGCGGCAACTGCTTCGTGGTTTTCGCTGTCGCCGCTTTTTACTTCCTGCGCCCAGTTGCGCAGGTTTTTTGCACCCACTTGCACACTCTCCAGCATACAGGCTTGGTTATCTATTTTGGCACTTACAGTTTGCTGCCACAATTGTTTTTTTAGCGGCAAAGTAGCTTCTACCTGTGCCTGAAATTTTCTGCTTTGCAGCGTATTGCCATCAAGGTTTAGCAACAAACCAGTTGGGTGGTGTCTTCCATCGCAGGTAATAAGCGCCACATTGTTTTCTAATAGTTTTGCTATAAGCGCCTGTGTAATGGTTATTTGTTGGTGATCAATTATAAGCACACCAATATCTTCTATTGGCAATGTTTTGGTTTCGCCATCATCTGTACTTTCAAAAACAAGTTGGTCGTTTTTGGTTTTAAGGTATGCAGGGTTGCCAAAATATAATGTACGTTTTATCATATAGTAATAGATGTTTCCTTATAAAACCAACATTCAATTGACTGTGGTAAAAATTACGCAAAATGCGTGAAACATTTTGCGTGATTTGTTTCGCGGCACATTATTTTTACTTACGTTGTAGCCATCGCATTAAAAACTTATCGTACACACAATAATATTTTTGCACATCTTCTGTTATAAGGTATATCATCTCTTTATCTACAAGTGCTGTTAGTGCTCTGGTAACGCTGGAGGAGGTACCTAAGTCATACTTTTTTAAAAACGCTTTAGTGTGCAGTTTATCAGCATTTTCTTCTTTAGCAATAGCCATTAATAATTTCCATTGCTGGCTGGTAAGTAAATTTTTATATTGAAAATAATTGTATTCATTTTCTAACAATATTTCAGTGCATATTTTTTGTACAAGTACAGTATCTATTTTTTTTTGCCCACTGGCAAAAATTTTATTGCAAAGGTATTGTGTATAATAGGTATGGCTTAAGGTATAAGTTAAAATATTGGCTATGCTGTTTGCATCTATACTTTTTTTATTATTATTAAAATGTGCAGTTATAAAGCTGGTATAATTTTCATCATTTATTTTATTTAGATGCATATTGGTACAGCT
>JBJXGJ010000296.1:0-5460 GCA_046153805.1 Ferruginibacter sp.
GCTCGGGATCGTAATCACTACCATCATCTAAAATAACTAATTTAAAATTTTGAAAACTTTGTTTCAATACCGAGTCAATAGCTCTCTTTACGAATGTAAAATCCGTATTATAAACAGCCATGATTACAGAAACTTTTGGTTGATTTTGAGACAAGTCTTTTTAAATTTATTTTATGCCATTCGGATGGCAAACATAGAAATAAAAAAATGGGCCATCGTAATAATTTCCTTTTATGGTAATTATTACGATGGCTGGCTGTGTTAATTAATTATTACGAAAGAGTTGCTGTTGCAGTAATATTGGTATTGTACAATTTTGAGATTGGGCAATTTTCTTTTGCATCAGCAACTGCCGTATCAAATTGTTCTTGTGTAATGTTTGGTATTAGCGCATTTACCATAAGGTGAGATGATGCGATGGTGCCATCTACAAGATTGATAACGCATTTGGTTTCAATATCATCTGGGGTAAATCCTCCTTCTTGTAACACAAAACTCAGTTTCATTGTAAAGCAACCTGCATGGGCTGCAGCTACTAATTCTTCTGGGTTTGTGCCTACGCCATCTTCAAAACGGCTTTTAAAAGAGTATTGCGTTTGGTTTAGCGTGGTGCTTTGGGTTGTTAAGTGCCCTTTGCCATCTTTACCTGTTCCTTGCCATACGGCGGTTGCATTTCTTTTCATTGGTTTACAGTTTTAATTATCACCAAATAATTGTAGTTGGTTCTTGTTGGGTTCTGTCTTTTGAGCTCCGCATTTTTTTTTCCATTTTTAACGGAATAACAAAAATGATAATCACAACAAAGTAAACACAATACGATAAATAGACCCATTTAAAAGCTATTAAAATTCCCAAGAAAGTAACAGCGATAGCGGCAATATTTCGGAGATTTCCCTTGTCTATCGTTTGCAGCGACAGGGTTTCATCTACCAATTTTGATTTTATATAACAATATCTAAATAAGAGAAATGCAGCTAGAGATGCCATAAATAAAACAATGCCCAAACTAATTGCTGCAATAGACAAATTTGGGTGATTGCCAACCATTGCAATTGTAAAGGGAATCATTGATATCCAAAATAGAGAGTGAATATTATACCAAATTAATACAATGTTTACTTCTGTTACAGCGTGGTATAAACTATGGTGATTAACCCAAAATACGGCGATAAAGAAAAAACTAAAAACAAAACCCAATAAATAGGGCGCAATGGCGAGCAATTCAGAAAAGTTATACACTAAGCCAATGTCATTGGTAAACTTTGGAATTTTAAACTGAAAAGCAAGCAGTGTGAGAATTATAGCAAAAACCCCATCGCTAAAATTTTCGAGCCGGGTAGTAGATAATATGAATGTTTTTGTTGCCATTATTTTTTAGAAAAAGCATTTGCATATGCTGCCTCATTAAAACCATTTAAAATTGTGCCAGCTGTTTCAATCACAGGCCTTTTAATAAGATTTGTGTTGGTTTGCATCAATTTAATCGCTTCTACTTTTACAGTTGTATGCTGTTTTTCATCTTCCGTTAAATTTTTATACGCAATACTCTTTTTATTTAAAACCTGATCAACCGAAGCAGTTCTTAGCCACTCTTGTAATTTTGATGTAGTTATTCCTTCTTTTCTAAAATCGTGAAACTCAAATGCTACATCATTTTCTTTTAGCCAGGCCATTGCTTTCTTTACTGTATCACAATTGGGTATGCCGTATATCTGTATCATTGGTAGTATGTTTTACAACAGCAAACTTTTTTAAATTAAATCGACAAAAAGCAAAGTTAATGAATGCAGAGCTCAGCATTTTATTTAGGCAGACCACTACCTTCAATTGTTTCGATACCTCTTGGCTGCAACATGTAGTAATTTTTAAATGCTTGATCGGCTTCCATACCGATTCCATTCATATAATCGCCATTTTTTTGCCTAATGCGAACTTTTTTATTGGTATAAAATTCAACACCAATCCTGTTCCTATCCCAATAAAGATCGTCGCAGTAAATGGTGTCGCCTTTTAGCATATTTACAATCTTTACACTGTCTCTTAAATAAATGATGCTTTGGCCATCTTTGTATTTACCATACAATGCAGTGAGTTTGCTTTCCTTAATTTGGTCGGCATTGTAAAACTCTGCATACAGCGTTGTAGGAAACTCGTAGTAAGTAACCGTATCTTCTACATGTAGCATGAGGGGCGCGGTAAGTATGGCTTTTGTTTTGCCCGCAATAGTGTAATTAATATTTATAAATGTGGCCTCTTCTACACTGCCGGTTTTTTTATTAATACTGTTTACCTCGTTTATATTATTCTCGCACGAAAACAAAAAAAAGCAGCCTGTAAAAAGGACTGCTAAAATATATTTATTTATCGTAGTTATCATCCTGTAATATTGTTTCTAACTCCTGGCGTTTTATCTAAATACAATTAATCGTATTTCCGTTTTTGAAACCACGAAGCACTCATAGATATACCAAAATCAAAACGGATTATACCCTCTCTTAGGCTTTGGCTTTGTTTGTTGCCACGCTGCCCTATTTCTATACCTGTGTTTAGTGTTACAAACTCGCCAACCCGTAATCGTTGAAATGACGTAAGCGGCAGGCTTGCACCTAGTGTTACACCATAATCAGGCCTGTTGGCATTGTTTAGCTTTACATAATCGTTGCCAAAAAATAAACCTGCACGGTATTTTACGAAGCTCCAGTATTTTGTAGATGGAGTAGTGCTGGTAGCAGGAAAATACTGACCGCCAATGTGAAACCTAACATTATTTTGCACAGCATCTTTTGCTCCAAAATACCTGTATTTACTCCATTGCGTATAGTCTACATCTGCACCAACTATCCAGTGTGGGGTTGTATAGGTAAAACCTACTGTGTAGGTTGCAGGGAAAGTAATTTTTCCACTTTGGTTTATGCCAGAGGAAACTGTGTCAATAGAAACTGTACCGCCATTTCCATCATAAATAAAGGTTTCATTCACATTATCTCTAGTGGCTTTTAAGTTTTGTTGTAAGTTAGCGTTAGCACCAAGGCGTAGCACATTTTTATTTTTTAAACGAATGCCATATTGCACGCCAAGTGTTAAGAAAATGCCACCAAATCTAGATTCGGATTGTGTGTTTGACCGTTGGTAGCCAACCGTATCGTTGTTAAAAAATAGCCTTGAACTGTTTTGCCTGTTGCCAAATGAATAACCAGTACTTGCGCCAATACTTAAATTCTTTATTTTGGCACCAAGGCTGATATTTGCCTGGCTTATGCCACCATTACCTTCAAAAATGCTAGTTGTGCTGTCTATGCCTGCTAATCTTTTATCGGCTGCTATTTTATAATTTATTCTTGTAACTGGGCGCAGGCCTAAAGCCATATTGAGTGAATTGCCTTTTGCAATCATCTTTTTTGGTGTAATAGGAAAACCAAGCTGTAAATAGGAGATTAGTGTGTTGGTTGCTTTAAATTTTGTAGGGTCGTTATTGCTTTTTAGGGTACGTGTATCTATTTCGCCACCAATATCAAACAAAGTTGTGTTTAAACTACCAAGCGATGCAGGGTTGGATAAGTTTATAGAAGATGAAGGGAAAAAGATATTGCCATTTAAAACAGTATAAGGTATAAAACCAACCGAATCTATAAAACCTGCTGTGATACCGCCCATGCTTCGGCTTACAATGTTTTGGGATGGTACTATATCACCCATGCCGTATCTGGAATAAGGTGAGTTTTCCTGGGCTGATGCAAATGTGTAAATAAAACTTACAGAAATGAGTAATGTGATTTTTTTAATGATCACAGTTGTTGAGTTGGCTAAGTGCATACAGTCCTTTGAATAAAAAATTGTGGTCGGCAAATATCCGGGTTTTAAGCTGCCCGGCAAAATACGATGAATTACCACCGGTTAAAACCACGTTAAAGTTACCGAATTTGTCACTGTATTTTTCTATTATCCCGTCTATCTCTGCTGCCATACCATGCAATACGCCACTCTGCAAGTTTGTTTTTGTATCGTATCCAATCAAGGGAAAATTCCAGGTTTCTTTTCCTAACGGCAGCAATGCGGTAAAGTCGTGCATGGCTTTAAAGCGCATATTCATACCCGGTGAAATACCTCCACCCAAAAACTGATGATGTTGGTTTACAAAATTGTAGGTAATGCAACTTCCCAGCCCAATAATTAAATTGTTTTTTGTACTGTAAAAATGAACTGCAGCAGCTACTAATGCAAGCCTGTCTGCGCCAATGGTTTCCGGCTTGCCAACAGGAGTGGTAAAATTTATTTTAGTGGCAGCAGAGAGTTTATGAAAACGGGTTTTTTCAGCCAGTATTTTTTCAATATTACTGTTGTGGTTTATCACAGACGAAAGAATGCTGTGGTCAGGTTTGTATTTTTCCAGAATGTAATGAATGGTTTTTTCTTCGTCGTTTTCCAGATAAAAAATGTCGCTCATCAAATCATCAACAAAAAGTGCAGCTTTTTTTCTTGTATTTCCAAAATCTAAGCAAAGGGTTGTCATGGTAGGTATCGGTTGATAGTTGATGGTTGTTAGTGTTATCAGTTATTGAGTCGGGCGCCCGTTTCCTGATCATAAACGTTTTGTGATCTGGTTTCTATCGTCTATGGTCCAATGTCTTTTATCTTGTGTCTAACATCTAACATCTAATTTCTAAAATCCAAATCCTTCCAGGTTTTTAAAATGCCCATTAAGCATTATTTTATTTTTCAGCTTATCCATCTGCGTCATTACATCCATCACTTTTATCAAATGTCTTTTTATATATTCTTGCCTGTGTAACTCATGCTCATATTGAAGCAACTGGTATTCATCTTCCAGCCTCATGCCGGCGTGGTGCGCTACATCAAAGCTTAACAGAGTTGCATCTGGCTTTTGAAATTCTTTGGTAACATTCAGTATTACATGTAGGGCTCTTATACTTTCGAGTATTTTTTGCATCAGTGGTATGCTGCCAATGTATTTTGTTGCCGGGTAGGTTACGATAGCACCCTGATAAAGTTTATCCGGAAGTGCCTCAATTTTTTCGAGTATTTTAAATACAAGTGTTCCGCGGGTTTTCACATCCATTTCTCCGTTATCATACACCGTTGTTATCTCTGTAATTTCTACCAGCGTGCCATACTCACTCACCTCGTTTTTTAAAACGGTAGGGATACCAAAGGGCTTTTTGTTCGTAAAACAATCCGTTATAAGTTGCTTGTACCTTGATTCAAAAATGTGAAGGTTTAGTTCTTCATCGGGAAAAACAACAAGCGCCAACGGAAAGAGGGGGATAAAATTGGTCATAATATTTAAAAAGCAAAGTTAACACAATCAGTTAAAAAGCAAATTGAAAGCCGCCTCATTATTTTTCAGGGCTACAGGTTTAAAAATCTTATTTTGCGCTACAAAAAATTTATGCACGCCATGGTACCTGCCAACATAATACTTACTCGCAACGATGGGGTAGG
>JBJXGJ010000021.1:0-5263 GCA_046153805.1 Ferruginibacter sp.
TGGTGAGGCTTACACTGGCAGCTTTAATGGCAGTTACGATCATTATTAAAGCAAAAATGCCCAAGGCAATAATGGCAACTGTTAATCCGGTACGCAATTTATTGCCCGAAATATTTCGCCAGGATAAAGCAACTATATCTTTAAATGTCATTGGGTATTGTTATGCTGCCTAAAGTTAACGACAGAATATGATTAACAACCAAAATTTTTATAAACGGTGGAGTAAAAAATTAAAACTAACTGCAAAAGAACTTATTTTTTGAATTTGCTATCGAACATTTTTATCGCTTTCAGAATATTTTCCCTTTCAGCTTCCTTCATATTAATTTTTCCCATTTCCATGAATAACTCTCTTTTCGGGACGATGGTTTTCCGGACTGCATCATACGATTCACTTATCACAAGTGAATACTTAAATAATTTGTGTTTTTTACGGTTCGACATTTCCTTAGATAAATCACAATTGACCTCTTCATACTCATCAGAATAATATAGTTTTAAAGTATCTGTGTTTCCATAATCATTTTTACTTTTAGAGATATAAGTTTCTGTTATTATTGAAGAGTCTGTTAATTCAGATATTTGTTCCCAATAATCGAGATGATCGTCACTTGAGATGGATAATCTTGGAGTATGTTTTCGTAGAATTGAATCAGTATTTAATACAGCTGGTGTACCATTAACCAGGGAATCAAAAAACAATCCGTTTTCTATACCTTCATTATAAACATAAGAAAACCACTGTTTTTCTTCTTTCAATAGTGTTAAGGAATCACTATTTTCGGTACTCACTACTTTATAGTCAACTTTTAATTTATTAAAATACAAAACAGTATACCCTCCACAAGAAAACAATATTAAACTATCCGGATAGTTTAATAAGGAATTATCGGTTGTATCAACTATTTGTTGGTTTGACTTAATAAAAGCCTTTGTAATTTTAAAAGATTTATACTTTGAATTCACGCATGAACAAAAAAAAGTACAGCAAGTAATAAAAGCAATTAAAATTACAAAGGCATTTTTCATTTTTTCCATTTTTTTAATATCCATTCATTCCTGTATCATCCGAATTCCAGGTTTTTGAAGTAGAAATATCTTTTTCATCTGTATGTGTAACATTCAAATAGGTAGTTGTTGATTTTATGTTTATCACCAAATGCATAATAGCATGATACGTACCAATCGTAGCATTAGAAAGAACTTTTGTAGCTGTTACAGTTCCTCCGTACATAGTCGTATTTCCTACTTTTGAAATACTTATGTTTTCTAAAGAAACCCATTTCCAGGGCTTGGTTACCAATTCCCTCGTGTGAACGCCTCTGTCATAGGCAATTACATACCATCCCAATCCTTTTACACATTTCCAGGCATACAACTTTGTTCTTTGCAATTGAGACTGCGATTCTACAGTTTCTGATATTTTTGTATTTGCATAGTTTGCATCATTTAATATAGCTTGATTTGCTGCCTGGCACATTTCCAGTGGTGTTGGAGGAATGGGGGTATTGTTTCCACCACTACCACCGCCGCCACCACCACCACATACAACTTGAGTTGTCGAAAATAAATATTCTTCAGAAACTAAGTTACCATTTACCCATGTTTGCCAATACCAATCTATTGTAACATAACTACAACCTGGATCTAAAGGGGCATTATTATTAACAGCAACCTGATTTTTACTTTTTCTTACAGAAATCTTATCTGCATTTTTGGTTAATTGTCCATTATCGAAATTACTTGATGCAATCAGGTTGTCGTTTAAATCGTATTTTATTATTGTTCCTTTAAAGCCGGGTGGAATATTTTCCAAATTTACCAATTCGGGTGTAATATTATCATTACTGTTTTTATCTTTTAGAATAATAAAAAAATTACCTCTTCTAATTTCTCCATTTTCGCCCGTTTCGGCAACAAAATATTTACATTCTGATATATTACCAGTTTCAGAAACGAAATCAACCGGGGTAATACATGTTTTACTTTCGCTATAATATTTTGTTTTATCCCATTGTAATTTTTGAGGCACATTAAATACATTACCATCCAAAACAATCTTTTGTTTGTTTGGCGAGTTTGTTTGCTTTTCTAACCAGTCTTTAATTTTTGCGACTTCTGAAATTTTGGGCAAGATGTTTTCATTATTCAATTCTTGCTTTTTACATCCAAAGATCAAGCTCAATAATAAAAATTGAATTAGCAGGACACTTTTCGTTTTCATAATAGTTAAGTTTAGATTAAAAAATATTTGTTATAGGGTAAAAAAGTTTAGAATGTTCTGTTCTCTTTTTTATTAACCCTTAATAATTAGTTTTTTTAATATCCAATTAATTTCTCAACACAAAAATTATAAACTTAAATTAAAAATCCTTGGGAAAAACAACAGAAAATAAGGATATTTTTCGGGCATGCAAATATTTATATTCTTCAGATGAATATTAAAAGGGGCGCAGTTGTTTCTGTCTAGTTTATTAAAAACAAAAGTATATTTGAAAACGCTTTTGCGTTTGGCGAGCAAACACAAATGCGGCTTTAACCAGTTAATACCTTTGATTTCATTCTAAAAGCTGCTCTCTCTTAACAGAGGTTAGAATAAGGTGTTAAATGAAAAAAAATGGCGCTGTTAATATGAAATTATGGGAATTATTTGTAGGTTAATACCTAATAATTACTATAAACTTATTTGATTATTATCAATAAGGTTATTCTTAAAAATATAACCAGTTTGTAAGAAAATGTGGAAATAGCCCTAAAACTATGATCAGGATCGCTGTGATCACAAGCAATATCTTAAATGCCGGTGTTATGTCATCAGCCAAAACGGTTTCATCAGCACTCTCTTTAAAGAACATAGCCTGTATGATCCTGAAATAATAATATGCACTTACAGCCGCACAAAGCACTGCAAAAATTACCAGCCAGATATGTTGGCCGTTCTGCACAGCAGCCATCAGCATAAAAAACTTGCTCTGGAAGCCTGCGGTTAACGGAATACCGGTTAACGACAAAAGAAAAATGGTGGCTGTAACTGCCAGCAACGGCTGTTGTTTACCCAGGCCGTTAAAGCCATCAATGGTGTAATCTTTCATTTTGATAAGGATGGCAAAAATGCCGATGCTTGCCAGGCTGTACGCTGCTGCATAAAGCACCAGGCCTTCCTTGGCCAGGTTATTCAATGCAAATAAAGAAAACAGCAAAAAGCCAGCCTGGGCGATACTGGAATATGCCAGCATCCGTTTTACACTTTGCTGAAAAACAGCCGTGAGGTTCCCTATCAATAAAGTAGCTGTAATAAGAATTACTATAAGCGTTTGCCATTGCCCGTGCACACTGCCAAAAGCATTTTCAAATAACCGTACAAAAGCAAAAAAAGCGGCAGCTTTTACAATAGTTGCCATAAAGGATGTGAACACGGTTGGTGCCCCGTCGTACACATCCGGTGTCCAGAAATGAAATGGCGCAGCCGATACCTTGAAGGACATGGATATCAATAACAACACCAGCCCTACAGCGATCATCGCCGGCATGGGTGCATTGCCCCCGATAATATTATCAATGTAGAATGAACCCGTAGCGCTGCCCCCATACAAAAAAGCTATCCCCAGCAACATGATACCGGTAGAAAAAGCGCCCATCAGAAAATATTTCAAAGCGGCTTCATTGCTTTTTAAATTCCGTTTATCGCTGCCGGTTAAAATATATAACGGAATAGAAACAATTTCGATACCGATGAACAGAATCAGCAGCGATGTGAAAGTTGAAATAAGCGCCACTCCGCAAAGGATAAAAAATATCAGTGCAAAATATTCAGAAACATTTTCTCCCACTTTTTCAATATCCCGCCCATTCAATAAAAAGTAAAGCAACGTACATCCAAAAGCCACATTGATAAACATGAGGTTAAAGCTGTTGAAATGCAGCATGTTCTTATAGTCAAACTCAAAAAAAGAAATGCCTGAATTCAGTTGCATGCAATTGGAAGCAATGATCAATACAAGCCCTGCTATGGCCAGGTATTTGGGAGTGGACTTACTTTTAATAAAAGCACCTCCCAACATCATCATCACCCCCCAGATTGCTGTTAATATTATTGCATTCATAATTTATGCCCGGCCCCCTCTATCTCTCCCGCCTAAGGCGGGAAGGAAATGGAGAAGATTATGTTTTGTTATTTAAATCTTGTTATTATATTTAATACAGTATCTTTTGTTAGGTCGAAAAGCGGTTGCGGATAAATCCCGAAAAAGAAAATCAATACAACCAACACCGCCAACACCAATTTCTGATTCACTGATATATCCGTTATTTTTTCTGTAACACTGTTTGCTTCTCCGTAAAAAACCTTTTGTACCATATTTAAAGTATAAACGGCTGCCAGGATAATACTCAATCCGGCAACAGCCGAATACCATATATTAAAATTGAACAAACCACTGAACATCATAAACTCTCCCACAAATGCATTGGTTAATGGCAGGGCTATATTTGCCAAAGCAATCACCACCAGGAAAATAGTAAGCACAGGCGCTTTGTGCGCTATACCACCCAGCTCCGAAATTTTACGTGTTCCTGCCTGCTTTTCTATCAGGTCAACCACGATCCACATACCAATGATATTAATACCATGACCGAACATCTGTATCATCACTCCCTGTAAACCAATTTCGTTTTTTGTAAAGATCGCAGCACACATTAAGCCGATGTGGGCAATGGATGAATAAGCAACAAAACGCTTCAGGTCATCTTGTTTTATAGCAAT
Source organism: Ferruginibacter sp. (assembly GCA_046153805.1). Classification (GTDB taxonomy): domain Bacteria; phylum Bacteroidota; class Bacteroidia; order Chitinophagales; family Chitinophagaceae; genus Ferruginibacter. Next base: position 4,763 of record JBJXGJ010000021.1, read on the forward strand.
TAAACTGGCGTAGATCATGCCAATAACTGACAGGCCGATTACGACATTGTCAAACTTTGTAACAGCATCCGGGAAGACCGGCAGTATCCAGCGGATAACCGCAAACACACCCATTTTGACCATAATTCCACTTAATACCATGGTTGTTGAAGTGGGTGCCTGCTCGTAAGTATCCGGCTGCCAGGTGTGAAAAGGAAATACCGGCATCTTTATGGCAAATGCAATAAAGAAAAGCCAGAATATCCAGTTTTTTTCGGTGGGAGAAAGCATCGCTGAATAAACAGCATTCATAGAAAATGAATGCTCGGCAGAAGCAGATGGCATGGTATGCATATACAGGTATATGATGCCAACCAGCATTAACAATGAACCGGTAAAAGTGTAAACAAAGAATTTAAATGTAGCCTGTATCCTTTTTTCCCCGCCCCAGCGGCTGCATAAAAAGTAAGCAGGAATAACAGCCAGTTCCCAAAAGAAATAAAATACCAACAGGTCCATGGC
>JBJXGJ010000194.1:0-3550 GCA_046153805.1 Ferruginibacter sp.
AATTGTACACATCATCCATATTTTTATTCCAGTCAATATTACCAGTCTCTGTACATAATTTAGGCGCATGTTTTACATCTCCAACAATTTCCGCCTGTGGTATTTCTTTCAAATTTTCTATTGCCAATTCCTCAATGGTTTTTAGCAGCAATGAAGCACCCAACTCCTTTAATTTATCATGTATTGTTCCTGCGTCATCATTTTCTTCAATTTTTATTTTATCGGATAATAAAATATTACCTGTGTCTATTTCCTGCTGTAGTTTAAAAGTAGTTACGCCAGTGTATGGTTCACCATTGATAATAGCCCAGTTTATGGGAGCTGCACCTCTGTATTGTGGCAGCAAAGAGCCATGTACATTTATGGTTCCCATTGGCGGCATGTTCCACACAATTTCGGGCAACATTCTAAATGCAACCACACACTGCACATCTGCATTTAACGATTTTAAGTCAGCTAAAAATTCAGCATTTTTTAATTTTTCAGGTTGAAGAATATGTAAACTTTTTTCTACCGCATATTTTTTTACTGCACTTTGTTGCAACTGCATGCCACGTCCTGCCTCTTTATCAGGTGCAGTAATAACACCCACAATGTTGCAACCTGCTTTCACTAATTTATCTAGCGATGCTACGGCAAACTCAGGCGTGCCCATGAAAACGATGCTTAAATCTTTAAAATTCTTCATCAAATGTTATTCTTGCCTATTTAAAAAATATAGTATAAAAATAGATGTTTCAGTATTGGGGTTTTTGGGTAATTTAAATATACGCCTATTCAAAATCCATGTACAACAAATACTTTTTCCTTATAGCTTTAAATTTTACCAATGCCGGTTGCCAGGTCTTTTTAATCTCTGCTTCCGTTTTACCGAGTTTTATCTGTTGCTGAAGAACATCGTTACCTGCAAGTTTGTTCATAAAATTATTTTTTAAAAAGAAACTGTCTTTATCCGGAAAAATCTTGTAGGCATTTAAAATATATTTTAATTGAATTTTTCCATCAACTTTTTTTAATACTTCTTCGTTGCTGCCAGATAAATCGTAGCCGTAGCATACTTGGTTATAACATTTACTGCTCTTTGCACCTTCGTTTGGCATAGGTGTAAACGAAAACAAATTCTTCGGCATATTTGGGTGGCCATAAATTTGAAAAGGTTTATCTGTGCCACGGCCTTCACTAAAAATAGTGCCTTCAAAAAAACAAGTACTTGGATACAAATAAATAGCACCCATTGTTTTGAGGTTTGGAGATGGGTTTACAGGCAGATTGTATTTTGTTTTGTGGTGGTAATTTTTACATTTAATAACCTGTATGTGGAACGGTGTGTCCGCAGTAGGTTTTGTTTTAATGTTATAGCTGTTAATTTTATTGGCTGCTGCAGATAACAAATTTTCTCCTGTAAGCATTAAAGCATATTCGCCTATTGTCATACCATAAACTATAGGCACTGATTGCATACCGATGAAACTTTTAAATTTTTTATCAAGCACCGGTCCATCCACATAAAATCCGTTTGGGTTTGGTCTGTCCAATATCAACAATGGTTTGTGGTTTTCCAAACAGGCTTCCATCACATATTCCAATGACGAAATGTATGTGTAAAAACGAACGCCCACATCCTGTATATCAAAAATGATCACATCTACATCTTTGAAATCTGCTGAGGTAGGTTTTTTATGATCGCCATATAAACTTATAACCGGTAATCCTGTCGCTTTATCCCGACCATCTTCCACATGTTCCCCCGCACTGGCATTGCCTCTAAAACCATGCTCAGGCCCAAAGATCTTTACAATTTTTATATTGCTCTTAATCAACGTATCTACCAAATGTGTCTTGCCAATCATACTTGTCTGATTTGCAAAGACAGCCACTGCTTTGCCTTTTAGCAGCGGTAAGTAAACTTCGAGTCTGTCGGCACCTGTTATTACTTCAGTCACTTTGGTTTTTTGTGCACAAATAATGGTGGAAGTAAAAAGAAATAAAACAATACTTATAAGCGGCTTTTTCATCATAAAAACAAAGTTGGTATATTTTATGAAAAACGCAACCATATTATTAATTAAATTACATCCTTAAAAATATCAACATTAAAAATAAAAATTATGGCAGAAGTTAAAGGCGGTGATGTTGTAAAAGTGCATTATACCGGTAAGCTTACAAACGGTGAGCAGTTTGATTCTTCAATGGGTCGTGAGCCACTTGAATTTACTGTAGGTGCAGGACAAATGATTGCAGGTTTTGATGCGGCATTGCCAGGCATGAATATAGGAGATAAGAAAACAATAAATATAGCTGCAAAAGATGGCTACGGCGAAACAGATGAGACTGCCATTATTGAATTTCCAAAAGAAAATGTACCTGCTGATATGAAGCTTGAAATAGGGCAACAGTTAACCCTTAGTAACGAGCAGGGGCAGCCCTTTCCGGTAGTTGTAAAGGAAGTAAAAGATGATGTGGTTATTTTAGACGCCAACCATTTTTTAGCCGGAAAAGAATTGGTTTTTGATATTGAGTTGGTTGAGATCGCAGGATAGTTTTACCGCAAAGTTGCTAAGACGGAAATTTTAAGCAGCCGCTGGCTGCTTTTTTTATAATTTGTTTTAAGATGACAAAAGACCAATGCCTTTCAGATTTCCTCTGTGTCTTAGCGGTTAAAAGCCTAATCATTACTTTCACACTCATAAACAAATAATAAATGATACAGATAAACAAAGATGCACTAGTAGAAAGATTTATGCGCTACGTGCAGATAGATACACAGAGCGATCCGGAAAGCAACAGTTTCCCAACAACTGAAAAGCAAAAAGATTTAAGTAAAATATTGGCAGCAGAATTACAAACAATGGGGCTTATTAATGTTGAGCTCAATGAGTTTGGTTATGTGTATGCAACCCTGCCAGGTAACACTGATAAAGAAAATATCCCTTCAATATGTTTTTGCAGCCATGTAGATACAGCACCTGATTGCAGCGGAAAAAATGTAAAACCAATCCTGCATATAAATTATGATGGAGCGGATATTACATTGCCGGATGATGCGACTCAAATTTTGAACGTTACCCAATCTCCCTATTTAAAAACACAAATTGGTGGCGATATTATCACGGCTAGTGGCAATACGTTATTGGGTAGCGATGACAAAGCCGGTGTATCAATTATTATGCAGGCTGCGCAATATTTAATAGATAATCCAACTATAAAACATGGTGATATTAAAATTGTTTTTACGCCCGATGAAGAGGTTGGAAAAGGTGTGGCAAAAATTGACATGCAAAAAGTAGGCGCACAGTTTGGCTACACGTTAGATGGGGGAGAAGCTGGTAGTTTGGAAGATGAATCTTTTAGTGCAGATGGGGCAACTATTACAATTAACGGCGTAATTGCACACCCGGGTTATGCAAAAAATAAATTGAAAAATGCCATAAAAATTGCTGGAGAAATTTTAGATGCACTGCCAAAAAACGAGTGGAATCCGGAGCGTACAGAAAAGCGGGAAGGCTTTGTGCATCCTGTTTCCGTAAATGGTATTGCAGAAAAAACGACC
>JBJXGJ010000063.1:0-8084 GCA_046153805.1 Ferruginibacter sp.
AATCATTACAAGCGCAGGCATTTTGCGGTGGTGCAGGTATAAAAGTTTTATGCGGGCTTGTTTTTTGCATCTGGTGTAGAATGCCACTTTCGGTAACAACTATAAATTCCTGCGCATCGCTTTTCTCCGCATATTTTAAAATACCAGTGGTGCTTCCAATATAATCTGCCAAAGCCAAAACAGCCACTTCACACTCAGGGTGGGCAATCACTTTAGCGTTTGGATGACGGACTTTCAGTTTCACTATTTTTTCCATGCTAAAAATCTCATGCACCATGCAGGCCCCATTCCACAAAACCATATTTCGACCTGTTTGTTTGTTTATCCACGCACCGAGGTTCTTATCAGGCGCAAAAATTATTTTTTGGTCTGCGGGTAAACTGTCCACAATTGCCTGGGCATTGCTGCTTGTGCAAATAATATCGCTGAGTGCCTTCATACCAGCACTGCAGTTTATGTAAGTAATTACAACATGATCTGGATGTTTATCTTTAAAAGCCTTAAACATGGCCGGTGGCGCACTGTCGCTTAAAGAACATCCTGCATTTAGATCAGGTAAAAGAACTTTTTTATGTGGATTTAAAATTTTAGCTGTTTCAGCCATAAAATGGACACCCGCAAAAACAATTATCTCTGCATCGGTACTTTGGGCTTTTTGGGCAAGTCCTAAACTATCACCAACAAAATCTGCTACATCCTGTATATCGGGTTCCTGATAATAATGGGCCAGTACGATTGCCCTTTTTTCAAGCTTGAGTTTTTCAATTTCTGCAAAAAGATCGAGCGTCGGATCAACTTCAAAATCGAGAAAACCTTTTTTTGAAATTATTTTTTCAAAATCAGAATGTGTGTTAATATCTACCATAATATGTATTAATACTCATTATTTATATAACCCTTTATTACTACTAGGGCTGTGGATTTGTGTAAAAGTCGTTTTTATAAACTATTGTAAATGTAAAATGTTTGTTTTATTAACAGTAACTAACAAGTAATAAACATTTTCAAAATTAAGGTCAGTACAATTAAATAAGGATGTTTTGGCTATATTAAGTAATTGTTAAGCCCATCTGTTAATAAAAAACCCTGTGGAAAATAAAATGATGTTTTTTTTTAATTTCTGTGTTAATTGAATGCTTGTAAAATGAATGTAAAAACAGCCTTTAGCAAATAAGTCTAAATTATGTGTTAGTTCCCCACATCGTATCCCAAAAAGGAAAAGTACAAAACAAGCTTTATCAACGCTTATCATAGGTTTTAAACATTTACTGTGGATAACTGCAAAAAACATTGATGCTCATTTTTTGGAAAACCTAAAAATTCTCCAGCGAGTAAGTCTAAATTAATATACAAGGCAATATCCTATTAAACCAATACCACAAAGATTTTAGACGAATTATCCACAATTTGTTAATAGCTTTTAATTACCCTATTTTTGCCCTCCAAAATTAATATTAAAAGAGATGCAAATTATTCAGAGTATTAGGGACAAAGGAGCAGCTATTATCATTATAGTAATAGCCATAAGTCTTATTGGTTTTATTTTGATGGATTCTAAACCGGGAAGCAATACCAGTTTGTTTGGTGGTAACACTACAAATGTTGGTAAGGTTAATGGTAGGTCAATTGAGTTAAATGAATTTAATAAGAGAGTAACACAAGAAGAAAACAACCAGGCTGCGCAAAGCGGACAACAACCTACAGGTGCTGCTTTGTTAAGGATAAGAGACCAGATATGGAACCAGATTATTGCAGAAGATATATTCTATAAGGAAGTAGAAAAATTGGGAATTAATTTAGGTTCAAAAGAATTGTCTGCTATATTAATGAGCAGCGACCAGCAAAATCCTTTTATGAAAGAGAGAGGAATGGTAGATCCTGCAACAGGAAAATTAGATCCTGTAAAAGCTGCGGAGGCAATAACTAATATTAAGAAAATTAAAGGTGAGCAACGTTTATCAATAGATGCACAAATTTTGGAACCGATAAAACTTTCATCAGCCATTGCTAAATATACAGGGCTTATAAGTGCGGCAGCTTACTATCCTACGTGGATGCAGGAAAGAGATATTGCAGCAGAAAAAGCTTTTGCAACCATTTCTTATGTAGCTGTTGGTTACAACGAAATATCTGACAGTGCGGTTACGGTAAAAGATGAAGACATTAATAATTATGTGGCTAAGCACAAAGATCTTTTTAAGCAGGAGGCAGGAAGAACTATTTCTTATATAACTTTTAGCCAGCAACCATCAGCTGCAGATAGCTTAAAAGTAATGCAAATGGTTACTGATTTGAAAGTTTCTTTTGCCGCGGACTCTAATGCAAAAGCATTTGTAGCTCGCAACTTATCAGCAGTTGATTTTAGTGATGAGTTTTTACCTTTATCTAAAATACAATCTCAGGTAAAAGATACCATTATTAAACAACCAATTGGTGTTGTAAGTGGCCCTTACTTAGACGGAGCAAATTATACCCTTGCAAAAGTTATCGGTATAAAGCAATTGCCAGATAGCGTGAAAGCACGCCACATATTATTAAGCCTTAACGACCAAAAAACTGGTAATGCTATAAGAACTGACTCTGCAGCAAAAATACTTGGTGACAGTATTTTGGCAGCAGTAAAAGCAGGCGCTGATTTTGGCGCATTGGCTTTAAAATATTCGTCTGATGGAAGTGCTGCAAAAGGTGGTGACCTTGGTAATTTTGGTTACGGTACGATGGTTCCTGAATTTAACGAATATTCTTTTACTAAATCTGTTGGAGAAAAAGGGGTTGTAAAAACACAGTTTGGTTACCATGTAATAGACATATTAAGCCAAAGTAATTTTAAGCCTGCTTACAAAATTGCTTTTGTTGCAAAACCAATTTATGCAAGCGACGAAACAGTTAATGCATCAAGCATTGCAGCTACAAAGGCTTCTTCACAAAAAAATGCAAAAGCCCTGGCAGATTATGCTGCTAAAAATGGTCTTCAAATAGTTGAGCTACCTACTATCATAAAAGAGAATGATTTTACAGTAGGAAATATGCAGGATGCCAGGTCTCTTGTAAGATGGGCATTTGAGGCAAAGAAAGGAGATGTGAGTGATCCAATAGCTGTGGGAGCCGATTTTGTGGTGGCAACCGTAAATAAAATATACGCAAAAGGAACACAGGATGCTTCCACTGCAAGAACAGGAGCAGAGGCCATTGTAAGAAATATTAAAAAGGCAGAGATGATTACAGCAAAACTAGGAGCAACACCTACGTTGGAAACGGCAGCAGCGGCTTATAACAAGCAGGTATTGATGGCAGGTGCAGATTCTACAATAACTATGAATGGCAGAATTATCAATGGCATAGGTGCTGAACCAAAAGTTATTGGGGCATCTTTTAATAAAGAAAATCAAACCAAAGTATCTGCGCCAATTATAGGTACCGCTGGTGTTTACGTAATTAAAGTTACAAGTGTTTTGCAAAAAGCTGATGCAACAGCCGATGAAAAGGTGGCCCAGAAAACTGCCCGTTTCGCAGCAATTCGCCAGCAAACAAACAACTGGTTTGAAGCACTAAGAAAGCAGGCAGATATAACAGAGTCAAGAGCTAAGTTTTTTTAAACGAAATAAAAAAAATGAGCAGCCGACAGCTTAACTGACTGTCGGCTTTTTTGTTAATATTATTTACGCTCTATAATGAAATTGTCTATCAACATTAAATTAAATTAATTTTACAGTATGCAAACAACTTTTGTAAACAAGGTAGCCGAGAGCGGCATAGTAACTTTAAACCTCGAAGACTACTACATTAAAGAGGATGTGGCGGTTTTTGATATGAAAGATTATCTTTTTATGGGGATGATATTGAAAGAAAAAGATTTTAGAGAAGTACTTAAAACATTTGATACAACCCCATACGAAAATAAAATTGTAGCGCTCACCTGCAGTGCAGATGCAATTATACCCATGTGGGCTTACATGCTTGCAGCTAGCTTACTACAGCCAGTTGCTATAGAAATAATTTTTGGAACGGAGGAGGTTGTAAAAGAAACTGTTTTGCTCCGAAATATCGCAAAGATGGAATCAGCAAAATATATCGATGCACGGCTTGTAATAAAGGGTTGTGGAGAATTGCCAATAGGCGAAGCGGCTTACATTGCCATTACACAAAAACTGAGACCTGTAGCAAAAAGTATTATGTACGGAGAACCTTGCAGCACGGTACCGGTTTTTAAAAAGAAAGCAGAAGCCCCTCCTATCCTTCCGCAATCGGCGGAGAGTTAATGCAGAGAATTGTAACGAAAATCAAATTGAAATAAGATATTTCTCTGCGAAAACTCTTTTTACTTTATATCTCTGCGGTGAAAAACTAAAACCACCCCCTCTTTCTAAAAGACCTTACCATCAGTAAAGGCACAAATAACATTAACCCTACAGATATAAAAAACCCCCACTTGTTGTGTAACAAAGGAATGATATCAAAGTTCATCCCAAAAATGCCGCCGATTACTGTGGCCGGAGCAAGTAGACAAGTTACCACGGCCATCACCTTCATCACTTCATTCATTCGAAGATTTACATTGCTCAAATATAAATCCTGCATGTTCATCATCATATCCCGATAGTTTTCCGAAAGATCATTTGCCTGAATGATATGATCATAAACATCCTTAAAATATTTCTCTGTCTTGTCTTCAATTAGATCACTCTCGCTGCGCAGTATAACACTTATTAATTCTCTCACTGGAGCAATACTGCGTTTTAGCAAAATCATTTCTTTGCGAATCATATTTATTTTTACAAGGCTGCGGTTTTTGGAGTTTTTAATAATATCTTCTTCCAGCAATTCAATCTTTTCTCCCATTTTTTCCATCACAATAAAATAATGATCCACTATATAATCAAGCAAAGAATAAAAAAGAAAATCAACATTGTTTTGCCGCACTTTACTACCAGGTATTTTTAATTTTTCTCTTAAAGGATTAAAAGGATCTTTAAAAGGATCTTCCTGAAAACTAATAACAAAATTTTTACCTAATACAATGCTTACCTGTTCTGTTTCTACGCCGGAAATTTTATCATTGAACGAAAGCATGTTGAGTAAGCAATACATCAATCCATCAATTTCATCTGTCTTGGGTCTTTGGCCAATGCTCAAAATATCTTCAGCAATAAGCGGGTGAATTCCAAAATGATTGCAAATGGTTTCTACATCATCTTTTCTAAGTCCATCAATGTTTATCCATGTAAGTGAAGGAGAATGCAGAAATTTAAAAGTTTCTTCAACTGCGTTTAAAGTATGGTTGATCATCTTCCCCTTATCATATTCAAAAACAGTGATGATAATTTCCTTAGGCTCCTGTCTTAAAGGAACCGCAGTAGGATTTACCTGCAGTACTTTTTTGGTGCGCAACAAATCCAAAGGGTTGAGTATATAATCCAGGTATTTTAAAGGTTTCATTGCCTATGTGTAATAGTTGAAAATTTTACAAAGAAAAGATACAAGTAATTGATGAGTCATTAAAAAAATAAAAAAACGCAAGTTTTAAAACTTACGCTAAATAAAATGATCTTGGTAATAAGAAAATTAAACACAAAGTGCACAAAGAAAATATAACACTGAGGACACAAAGTCGAAATATTGTTGTGTTCTTTGTGAAACCCTTTGTGTCCCTTGTGTTAAAACCCCCTTTTTGGTTTAAAAACTAAAACGCCGCACTCTTCGGATACCTCGGAAAAGGAATTACATCTCTAATATTCGTCATACCTGTTACAAACAATACCAACCGCTCAAACCCAAGCCCAAAGCCTGCATGAGGGCAGCTTCCAAAACGACGGGTATCTAAATAAAAATTCATCTCTTCCATAGGTATATGCATTTCTTCCATGCGCTGCATCAATTTATTCAGGCGTTCTTCCCGCTGCGAACCGCCAACAATTTCACCAATCCCAGGCGCCAAAATATCCATAGCTGCTACTGTTTTTCCGTCATCGTTCTGGCGCATATAAAACGATTTTATTTCTTTTGGATAATCCGTAAGAATAACCGGCTTTTTAAAATGTTTTTCTACAAGGTAGCGCTCATGCTCGCTTTGCAAATCTGTTCCCCAGCCTTCAATTAAGTATTGAAACTTCTTCTTCTTATTATGGTTGCTCTCCCGTAAAATTTCAATGGCTTCTGTGTAAGTCAATCTTTCAAAATCATTGTCCACCACAAATTTCAATTTATCTTGCAAGCCCATTTCGCTGCGTTCGTTTTGTGGTTTTTGTTTTTCTTCTTCCTCCAAACGTTGCGCAAGAAAAGCCAGATCGTCTGCATTGTTATCCATTGCATACTTTATAATATACTTGATAAAGTCTTCTGCAAGGTTCATATTATCGTCTAGGTCGTTAAAAGCAACTTCCGGCTCTATCATCCAAAACTCTGCAAGGTGGCGGGTGGTATTACTATTCTCCGCACGAAACGTTGGTCCGAAAGTATAAATATCGCTGAACGACATGGCGGCCAATTCACCCTCCAATTGTCCGCTCACTGTAAGGTTGGTGCTCTTACCAAAAAAATCTTCTTTATAATTGATAGAACCATCATCGTTTTTTGGTGCTGTTCCATCAAGCGGCAGCGTAGTTACTTTAAACATTTCGCCGGCACCCTCTGCATCGCTGCCTGTAATAATAGGCGTGTGCATATATACAAAACCACGATCGTTGTAAAATTTATGTACAGCATACGCAAGGCTATGGCGCACCCTGAATATGGCGCCAAATGTGTTGGTGCGCATCCGTAAATGTGCTATTTCCCGTAAGAACTCTAGGCTGTGTTTTTTAGGCTGTAACGGAAATTTTTCTGCATCGCTATCTCCCAATATTTCAATAGATGTTGCTTTTAATTCCACCCTTTGGCCTTTACCTTGTGACTCTATTATTTCACCCGTAGCTTTTATGCAAGCGCCTGTGGTAATGCGTCTCACGGTCGCATCACCCAGCAAACCAAGGGTAGCTACGATTTGCAAATTATTATTGGTGCTACCATCGTTTAACGCTATAAACTGGTTATTCCGAAATGTGCGTACCCAGCCCATTACCGTTGTTTCAAAATTTGCTTTATCGCCTTCCAGCAATTGTTTTATTTTAGTGCGCTTGTTAAACATAAGGTGGTTTTGTGGCTGCAAATATAAAGATTATAAAACAGGAAGATTTTTTGCGGTGGGCAAAAGGTTTTTGGTCAGGTTGGGTTTAGCTTGTTCCGATTATTTCTGAAGGCTATGCGTTCCTACTTGCCTACCAGCAGCTAACGTTTGGGCATAAAAGTGGTATTTTTAAATATGGAATTATTAAGTCCTGGTGCAGATTACGAAGGTTTATTTTTAGATAAACGACTAGCAAAAAGAGCGAGCTTAATATCTCAATCTTTGCTTCAAAGCAAATCATCATCAATTCGTAGGGCTACCAAGGATAAAGCACAGCAAAAAGGGTTCTAGAGATTTTTAAAAAATGAACAGGTAACTGAAGATATTTTGATTAAAGAACTTAGAAGTATGTGTAACAAAAATATTGGGGAACGAGAAGTTATTGTGCTTCAATACCCTTCATTGTTTGGTTCAAATCATAATGATAAAAACATAAAAGAGGAAAGTGGAGTTTGTTTTGTAGGGAACAAACAAGGCATCGGTTTTTATCGCATTGCAGTTTGGCAATGGATGCTAATATTGGGAGAATGCTTGGTTTTAGTGATATTCAATTATGGCAAAGAAAAGAAGATAAGTTTAACGATACAACAGGGGCATATAAAAAGCAAACAATAGAAAATAAAGAATCGTACAAATGGATCAAAGCAAGTAATGCATCAAAGGAAGATTTAAACAATGCCAAAAGCATCACCATCATAGAAGATAGAGAAGGTGATACTTACGAACAGTTTTGTAGCATACCAGATGAAAAGACACATTTACTCATACGAAGCAGAGATGACAGAAATTTTAGTGATGGTAAAAAGGTACATGTAGCGTTAGAAGAGGCAAAATGTTTAGGTGAATATAAAATTGAAATCAAAGGCGATTTAGGTAAGTAAAAAGAGAAACGAACTGCAATTTTAGGTGCAAAATCTATACC
>JBJXGJ010000195.1:0-8282 GCA_046153805.1 Ferruginibacter sp.
GGTAAAGGCAGAAACTGGAAATACGAAAAATAATTGGTTATTTTTTGGTTAGCTAGTGTGCTAATACCAACCATAAAACGTCAGGGTTTCTCAAAGATTCTCCATTCTCTTTTCACCATTCACAATATTTATTCTACCCAATCTGCAATAAAAACGTTTGTATCTCTTGTACAGCCATTATTTCTGTTATTACTAAAAACGATTTTTTTTCCATCATTGCTAAACATTGGGAAAGCATCAAATCCTTTATCTCTCGATATTTTTTTAATGTTTTTTCCGTCAAGATCGGCTAGGTACATATTAAAAGGAAAGCCTCTCTTATACTCGTGGTTACTGCAAAAAATAAAATGTTTACCATCAGGCGTAAAGTTTGGTGCCCAGTTGGCCTGCTCCAAATCTGTTACCTGGTGTGGGTTACTTCCATCTGCGTTGGCTATCCAAACTTCCATGTGCGTAGGCGCTACGAGGTTTTCTGCCAATAATTCTTTGTACTCTTTTACTTCTGCCTCGGCAGTTGGGCGGCTTGCCCTCCATATTATTTTGGTACCATCAGGGCTAAACCATGCACCCCCATCATAACCAAGTAAATTGGTAATTCTTTTTATATTTTTTCCTTTTAAGTCCATGGTATATAATTCGAGGTCTCCATCTCTCATGCTGGTAAAAACCATCCTGTCTCCTTTTGGAGAAATGGTAGCTTCTGCATCGTAACCTTTTGCATTTGTTAGTTGCTTTATTATTTTACCATTTAAATCTGCCTGAAAAATATCCATGCTTTCGTAAATGGGCCAAATGTATTTGTTGCCGTATTTTGCTCTTTCGGGCACCGGCGGGCATTCGTTTGCTGCAAGATGAGTAGATGCATACAATACAGATTTACCATTCGGATAAAAATACGCACAAGTTGTTCTGCCGGTACCGGTACTTATAAGTTTCGGCTCAAATTTTTCAGTAGCCGTTTGGGGTACTTTGCCCATCCAGATCTGGTCGCACATAATGCCGTTTTTAGCATCTGATTTTTGGAAGACTAAGTATTTACCATCTTTACTTAAATAGGCCTCCGCATTATCACCACCAAAAGTGAGCTGGCGCACATTTGTAAAATGCGTTTCACCTGCGAAATGAACCGTGTCGGTTAATGGTTGCATAGTTACAAACTTATTGCTGTTGCTAAAAGACATGGAAACAGCGACCAAAACAACAATCAATACTAAAAATAAATACTTCATCTGTTGGTTTTTTTGCAAAGTTAAACGCATACAAACCGTCCATTGTCAAAAAATTGTAAACTAACCCTTTTTTAGCTTTATTTTTGAGCCAGTAAATCAAACCTATGAGGTATATTTTGATATTGATGCTGAACATTTGTTTGTTTAGCTGCAACAGCAAAAAAGACGCTGTTACACCCGTTTCAGATAGCAGTTCGCCTGAAAAAAAATTGCAGGATGCTGTAAAAATATATCCCGATTCAATCGTGTTGCTGCAAAACCTCGCTGCCTATTACCTTGATCTTCAAAATTTTGATGCCGCACTGTCACAAATAAACACAGCCATTTTAAAGGACAGCAGCAATGCTGAATTACGGGACAACCAGTCTATTATTTACGCTCAAAAAGGCGATACTGCGCAGGCGATCAAAAGTTTGGAAACCGCTGTAGACCTGGTTGCTGCGCCGCAATATATCATCAGCCTGGGCGCATTATACGCACAAACAAAAAACCCGCAAGCCATTGCGATGGCCGATGCACTGCTTTTTGCAAAAAACTCAGGTGCAGAAAAAGAAGCCTATTTTATAAAAGGCTTGTATTACAGTTATAACAACGAAAAAGAAAAAGCCATCCCTTTTTTTGATGAATGCATGAGCATAAACTACACTTTTATGGATGCTTATTTAGAAAAAGCCATAGCACTATACGATCTTAAAAAATACAGCGAGGCTGCAACCGTGCTCCAAAAAGCTATTACCATTCAAAACAACTATGATAAAGGTTATTACTACCTTGGGCGTTGCTACGAAAAATTAAACCAGAAAGCGGCCGCCGTAGAAGCCTACCAAATGGCTCTTGCCTATGATCCAAATTACGAAGAAGCTAAGGATGCGCTATCGAAGTTGCAATAAGAGATATTAGATGTTAGACACAATACACAAGATAAAAGAATCCCAAACTTTCAACCATAAACTTTCAACCATGCCACTCATAGCCCCTTCCCTGCTTTCTGCAAATTTTTTAAACCTGCAACAGGATTGCGATATGCTGAACAGCAGCGTAGCAGATTGGTTTCACATAGATATAATGGATGGTACTTTTGTACCCAATATAAGCTTTGGCCCAATGGTAACGAAGTTTATAACAAGTACAACAAAAAAATATTGTGATGTCCATTTAATGATAGAGAATCCAGAAAATTTTACCGAGGCTTTTAGAGATGCCGGCGCAAACAATCTTACTGTACATGTAGAAGCATGCCCACATTTACATCGTAATATTCAACAAATAAAAACGTTAGGGATGCATGCTGGAGTGGCCATTAATCCTCACACACCAGTGAACGAGTTAAAAGACATTTTAGCTGATATAGATGTAGTGTGTTTAATGAGCGTGAACCCTGGTTTTGGCGGACAGTCATTTATTCCGCACGCGCTGCATAAAATAAAACAGCTTCGTCAAATGATAGATGAGCAAAACCTGTCAGTTAAAATAGAAGTAGATGGTGGCGTAACATTACAAAATGCCAAGAGCATAGTAGATGCTGGTGCGCACGTACTCGTAGCGGGCAACACCGTTTTTAAAGCAACTGATAAAGTAGGAATGATAGGCGCTCTAAAAGGGATTGTTTAAAAGAATATTTTTTTGGGGATTGGCTCACTTAAAAGCGACGTCATTTGGGGAGTTATAGGTCTTGCCCTGCCTGCCGGAGCAAGCAAGTGTCGCAACAGACTTTAATAAAAATATATTGGCAGCAACTACTGTCCAATCAATCTCTCTTCAACGGTTAAACTTTTTCAATTTAAACAATCACGTTTTGCGCCTTTACGCTGTGCATTTAAAAAGATGAACGCAGCAACTAATTAATAAAAAAAGTAAAGGCATCCTCAAAAAAGAAGCCTTTACTTTTTGTTACAACTCCACTTGAAATAGAACAAGCATGCAAAAGTATTATTTTGTAACAACCAGTTTCTATCAGTATCAGAACACATTATATTTTTGCGTTTTCACCTTCGTCTTTTGAAAAAGAGTCAGCAAAAATCCATTTTACTACAGGGTTTCAAACATCTTATCTTCACCCACTTTTGCCTCTTGCGCATTTACAACTTTGCCGGTAGCAGTGTTGGTGATGAATGCGACTACTTTCGCATTGGCAATATTTAAAATAGTAGTAGGAACGGCGAGAGAATAATTTTTTTCATTTGCAGTCCCAGATGAAGCCACATCATCACCAGCAATAGTGCTTACAACAGCTCGTAATACACTGTGGTATTCAAAATTAGGAATGCTCGACAAGCCACCATATAAATTTGAAGAGTAATTGCTTTGAGTAAAGTAACGCTTATCTTCTGTTATATAAACAGTCAGTTTTGCGTTGGCACCCAGTGCCTCTTTGTATTTAAATTTTACATTAATATTTAAAGTGTTGCCGGTAGTTGTTGAATTAATTGCAAGCCCAGCTGTTGCAAAAGGTAGTATCTCGTTTATTACCTGGTTTACATTTTCATACTGGGGACCGTTCCAGTTTAATGTTCTGTTTATTTTTCCGTTTGGTACGCCACTCACACCCTGACTTTGCGCTAAGCTGTTGCCTTGCGCTGTTATAAATGGGTCATTCCCAAAAAGATGCGTTCCTACAAAAATTACTTTATTGGTTTGCTGTTTCAATAAATCTACACCATATAAAAGTCGCGGGCAGTTGCCGCACCAGGTTCCTGAGTACTCTTCTACCAATACATTGTTAACAAAAGATCCGTTACTTAGTGCGACCACATTAAGGGTAACAACTGCAGAAGTAAGATCTCCCTTCTTCGCATATACCGCATAGGTGCCAGGTTGCGTAAACGTATAAGAGCTGCCGGTAATGCTGGATCCGTTTACAAATACAGTTGCGTCTAAAGTAACGTTTGTGTTGTTTCGTGACGAAACAATTACGAATGAAATACTTGCACCCACAGTAGAATTCAAGCTACTTGGCTGTAATGTAATTGTTTCTTTTGCATTGCCATCATCAAATTGTGATTCTGTTTTGGTACATGCATTTAAAACAAATAAGGATGCACATAAAAGGAGTAAGCAGTTTATTAGTTTCATAACTTTATTTTCGCGTGTTGACGAAGCAAAAAACAAAACATTACAAAAAATACAAAAAAATGTAAGGAACGCACCAAAAGCTACGTAAAGAAACGGTTACCATAGAAACTAATAATTATGAAGACCTTTTTTATTTTTCTTTTGTTCAGCAGGGTATTTTCAGCAAATGCGCAAGATGTTCCATCTTTACAAATTACAGATATAGATGAAAATTATTTTCAAACTTCGAGTTTTACACGTCAGGATAATAAACTCATCGTGTTGTCATTTTGGGCGACGTGGTGCATTCCCTGCATAAGTGAACTTTCTTCCATTAATGACAATATGGAAACCTGGAAAAAAGAAAGCGATTTCGATTTTTATGCTATTTCGATTGATGATTCTCGTGGGCTAAAAAGAGTAAAACCTTTGGCAAATGGCAAGGGATGGAGCCTTGTCATTTTGTCAGATAAAAATCAGGCATTTAAACGGGCCTTGAACCTAGGCAGCATTCCATACACATTGGTTATTAAAAACGGCAAAATAATACACAGACTCACCGGCTATACAGAAGGCGACGAATTTGATTTGTACAAAATCATAAAAAATAACCAATGATGATTGTCCGAAAAAGAATATTGCTCCCGTTAGCCATCATGTTCTCCTTAAGTGCGAATGCTCAGCTAAGCGGAAGTTTTGAAACAAATACATCTTATTATCTGGATGATGATAAAATAAAATTAAACGAAATAGATGCGCAAAACAGATTAAGATCCAACAGTTATTTAAGATTTGATTATAAAATAAAAAAATTTACAGTAGGTACACAAATAGAAGGGTACGAACCAAAAGCATTGCTTAATTATTCACCTAAGTTAGAAGGTACAAACGTGGCAAACTACTACGCTAATTATAAAAATGATTCTATTGGTTTAGATATTACCGCCGGTCATTTTTACGAGCAGTTTGGTAGTGGTCTGGTACTAAGAAGCTGGGAAGACCGGCAGCTTGGTATTGCAAATTCAATTGGAGGTGGTCGTGTAAAATATGCGCCTTTACAATCTATAAACTTTACGGCGTTATATGGCAAACACAGAGATGGATTGGGTTTTAACTTTACCGACGGAACGATTTTAGGATTGAATGCAGATATAGACCTATCACAACTATTTAAAGCTAAAAAAGTAAAATATGGTGTTGGTGCCAGCTATGTAAACAGAAATGAGAAAACCAAATTACCAGGATTAAGCGATAATACTTATCTCACATCTACCAGAATAAATTTTAGTTACAATGGCTTTTCAGCAGATGCTGAATATGCTTTTAAATCTAAAGATGCCTTGGTGGAGTTTGGCAATATAAGGCCCGCACTACAATTTGATGGCGATGCTTACTTGCTCAATATTGCTTACACCAAAAAAGGCTTTGGAGCCAATGCCAGCCTAAGAAGGTTAGAAAACTTTGGCGCTTATTCGCAGCGAGACTTAACAGGCAATATTTATAACAGGGCTATTGTAAATTATGTACCTGCACTAACAAAGCAATACGATTACAGCCTCACAAATATTTATGTGTATGCTGCACAACCCAATATTATTTTTGAACCAAACCGAAACAAAGCCGGCGAAGTTGGCGGGCAGCTAGATCTTTTTTACCAGTTTAAAAAAGGAACGCCACTCGGCGGCAAGTTTGGAACAAACATCTCCTTTAATTTTTCGCAATGGCACGGGCTTTCAGGTAGATACATTGCTGCAGAAAGAAAATACAAGGCCGATTTATTTGGCGCAGGAGAAAAGTATTACAGAGAAACAGGTATTGAAGTTAGAAAGAAATGGACGCCTAAATGGACGAGCGTATTTACCTACTTAAACCAGTTTTACAATGCACGATTTGTAGAAGAAGCAGTTGGCCAGGTAAATGCAAACACAGTTGTGATAGAAAACACTCTTCGTTTTAAAAAATCAAAATCATTAAAACTTCAACTACAACACCAATGGGCAGATGCCTTGTTTAAAAACTGGGCAGCGGCGCAGGCTGAATATAATTTTAATGCGAGCTTTAGCATATTTGGCTTAGACCTTTACAATTATGGCAACAGCAATACTGCGGCACAAATACATTTTTATAATGCAGGCTTTGCGTACAAAAAAAATGCTGCACGGTTTCAATTGGGCTATGGCAGGCAAAGAGGTGGGCTTATTTGTGTAGGTGGTGTTTGCAGATTTGTACCTGAGAGTACAGGGTTAAATTTTAATGCTACTTATAGTTTTTAAATCCATGTAAACCACATAAAAAAGCTATCCCGCATTTGCAGCGGATAGCTTTTTTTAAAAACCATTTTTTGGTCTTTTTGTTTTTCAACTTAATAGAAGAATTGCTCAAGCATTATTTTACCATCTTTAACTTGATACACGCACACTTCTTCAATTTTCATTCTTCCTCGTCCTTTAAAAGTTGCATCCAATGCCCATGTAATAGCAAAACTGTTTCCGGCCACAATAGGGTCAGAAATTTCGGCACCGTGAAACTCCTCCACGCCTGCCTGAAAAGCAACTGATTTTGCCTTTATAGCATCTAAGCCACTTACAACTCTGGGACCCATCATTTCATTGGCCTCAATACTTTGCGCATCTTCTGAAAATAAGGTTTCCTGTACTTCGTCAACTTTTCCATGGCGACAAAGTTCAACCAATTTTTGAGCTACATCTTTCGTTGTCATTGTAGTTTATTTTAGATTTTGAATGAATAAATATTCGGTATTTTTCCGAAAAATGAAGGTAATATTTTTTTAATTTAACAAGAAAATAAATGCAGTTTTTCGTCCGCCATGGACTTCTATGACATAAAAAAGTTTTCCATTAAACCACCCTTATTTTACCATATTATCTCGGGCAACAATAGTTTTTAAGCTAAATTTGCTCTATAACTTTACAGCAATGCTTAATAAAATCGAATTTGCTGACAGATTAAAAGAACTCCGCAAACCCAAAAACGTGTCTCAAGGAGAACTGGCGGGACTTATAGAAGTACATTTTACCCAAGTGAGCAGATAACGTGGTGAGAGAACACCAAATGCACAACCCATGATTAAGGTTGCAAAAGCTTTAGATACTACTGTAGATTTTTTAATGAATGGTACGGCTGATGACGTGGTAAAAGATGCTGGTTTAGAAAAAGAACTCATAAGCCGCTTTTTAGAAGTACAAGATTTGGAGACAGAAGATAAAAGGACCGTACTTTCTTTAATGGATGCTTATATTGCTAAAACAAAAATTCAAACATTACTTCAAGCTAGATAAAATAATTATTATCGAAGATACAATGCTCATACAATTAATCAATAAAAAAGCTATTCGACTTTTGCATGACATGGAAGATTTAGAACTCATAAAAGTGCTACAAGAAAATATTATTACGCCAAAAAAGGGTAAATTATCTGATAAATACAAAGGTATTTTTACCAAAGAAGAAGGGCAACAACTTAACGAACATATACAACAAATGCGTAGCGAATGGAACAGTATTTAATTGACACCAATGTAGTGTCTGATTATTTCACCGCTTCATTTTCTGCTGCTGGTATGCAGTTTATGGATGAGGCTATTGATGCTATTCCTAACCTTTCTGTTATTACACAAATAGAATTGTTTTGCTGGAAAAAAGACGCTACTACCGAACAAAAAGTAAAAGATTTTATAAACGATAGTGCTGTTCTTGATATTACACCCGATGTTGTTAACCATTGTGTAAACATACGTAAAGGTAAAAAAATAAAAACACCTGATGCTATCATAGCTGCTACTGCATTGGCTTGCGGCTATACTAATATTACTAATAACGAAAAAGATTTTAATAATATAGATGGTTTAAAAATAAAGGTTCTTCGGTAAAGATAGTGGAAATGTAAATTTTCAATAAATTGTATTTTTGTAAAAAAAGCGATGGATTTTACGGCTGCACTATCAACCATTTTAGAAATAAAGTCACCATGGTTTATAAAAG
>JBJXGJ010000103.1:0-39527 GCA_046153805.1 Ferruginibacter sp.
CGCTGGAATAGATTGTGCTCTTAGTTTATGGAGTTTCAGTTTAATTGCCTGAAGGGTTTCTTCTGTTTTAAAGAGTACTTGTTCGTTCGTAAATCTAAGAACTTCAAAACCTTTACTATTTAACCACTCCGTTCTTTCAACATCAGATATTTTATTTTCAGGAAGTTGATGAATTAATCCATCTACTTCAATTATCAGATTTTGCTCAAGACAAATAAAATCTGCTATATAAGATCCTATTATATGCTCTCCCCTAAATTTATATCCATCTAATTTTTTTCCTCTCAGCAATTGCCACAGCGCAATCTCAGCGTCTGTAGGTTTGCTGCGATGTAATTTTACAAACTGTTTTAAAAGGTCATAAACCAACGGATCGGCGGTTTGATAGCTGTACTTCTCCGCTTCTGTCTCCGTAATCTCCCCCTTGGGGGATAGGGGGCTTGCATTCCCCCCTTGGGGGGCGGGGGGGCTCGGTACTTTAATACCCCAATCTAAATCTCTCGTTACTGCTCTTGGCTGCAAACCCATTTCTATCCATCCTTTGCACTGCCCCACTACATTGGCTTTCCAGTCTTCTTTATGGTCTTCTAAAATCCATTGCCGGAGAAATGCTTCGTGTTTGTTTAATGGCAAATACCAATGTGTCGTAGCTTTTTTAATGGGCGTTTTGCCGCTCAAAGTACTTCGTGGATTTATCAATTGTTCCGGACTTAGCGATGTGCCACATTTTTCGCACTGGTCACCAAATGCGCCTTCATAACCGCATACCGGGCACGTTCCGGTTATGTATCTATCTGCTAAAAATGATTGTGCTTCTTCATCAAAAAACTGCTCAGTTTCCTTTTGCTCCAAGTCACCATTGTTATTGAGCATGGTAAAAAATTCCTGCGCTGTTTCGTGGTGTATGGGCGATGAAGTGCGGTGATAAATATCAAACGAAATCCCAAGGTCCGCCATGTTGCTTTTCAACATTGCATGGTATTTATCTACAATTGCCTGCGGCGTAGTTTTTTCCTTCATAGCCTGCATGGTAATAGCAGCGCCATGTTCATCGCTGCCACACACATATACAACATCTTTTTTTAATGCACGTAAGTAGCGCACATAAATATCTGCAGGCAAGTATGCACCTGCAAGGTGGCCAATATGTTTAGGCCCGTTTGCATAAGGCAGCGCCGAAGTAATCAAGTATCTTTTAGGATCAGTCATCATCAATAATTCTTTATAAATTTATTTCACAAAATAAATTTTGTGTTATCAGCAAATGCAATAGCAATTTTCAGCATTTGTGGTCCCCCAATTCTGCGGGACACATTTCATCTTCTGCTATCAATTTAGCTTTAATTATGCAATAGAAATAAGCCCCACGCCTTTCATTAATCTGCAAAAATATCGAATGTACTTCCAATATCGAAATTTGAGTATTTTCAAACGTAGGTTTACACAGGCTTACAATTTTTATTTATGGAAAGGAAAAAGTTTATCTCATCTGCATTTTTAGCAATGGGGTCTTTAAAAGCAATGTCAGCAAGCTTATCGGCCAACGAAGATGATGATAAAATCAATAAAATTCCACCTTATCTCAAAAACGGTGAAACTATTGCCATAACCAGCCCCGCAGGTTATATTTCTGTTACTCACTGCACAGCTGCGATAAACATCATGGAAGCTTGGGGTTTTACAATAAAAGTCGGTAGTAACATTGGTAAGAAAGACTTCACGTTTGGCGGCACCGACGAAGAACGTTTGGCGGATTTTTAACAAATGCTGGACGACCAATCGGTAAAGGCTATCATGTGCGCAAGGGGTGGTTATGGGATTGTACGGATTATAGATAAGTTAGACTTTACAAAATTTGTAAAAACACCTAAGTGGGTCATTGGGTTTAGCGATGCCACCACTTTACACAGCCACATAAATAAAAATTTCAGCATCGCAACAATTCACGCCAAAATGTGCAACAACTTTGTAAATCCTGCTATTGCAGGGTCTATACATTTAGAAACATTGGAAAGCATCAAAAAATTTTTGATTGGGGAAAAAATGGTTTACAACATTCCTGTAAATCAAAACAACAAAAAGGGTGTGGCAAAAGGAATACTTGTTGGGGGTAATATAAAAACGCTCGAAAGCCTTGCTGGGTCTAAAAGCGATATCAACACAAAAAACAAAATATTGTTGGTAGAAGGCACGGGCGAATATTCATACAGTGTTGATAGCATGTTTTACAACCTAAAAAGAAGTAGAAAAATAGCTCAACTTGCCAAGCTGATAGTTGGATGCTTCAAAATAAAAAAAGGTAATGAAGGAGAAGCATTCGGACAAACGCTGGAACAAATTGTATTAGAGAAAGTTTTTGAATACAATTACCCGGTTTGTTTTGACTTCCCAGTAGGTAATCAAAAAAAAATAGTTTTGCGGGGTAATCCGGGGTGATGCACGAGTTTATAGTCGATAATTACAACAATATTTTAAAAGGATTTAGTTACCATTAAGAAGTAAAAAAATGAAAAATGCCTATTCTACATTAGATAAACGATCGTTACAATTAAAGTACCTAAAAGCATTGGTGCTGCGAGTATGAAGAAAATTAAAGAGTTTGCGAAGCGTATTGAAACAAACCAAATGCCTATTAAAAAAGTTCCTCAAAAAATATTGAAGTAAAAGACACTATTTTAACAGCATTTTCACTTGCGCTTGATTCATTATTTTGGAATGGAGATACTAAATTATACAAAGCCTTAAGAAGAAAAGGTTTTGCAAATATTATTACCACAAAAGAATTTAAGTAAATTATTAAAGGACTGTAATTCGCTACCCAAAAGCCAATTTTGAAGCCATCGGAACAGGCTTTTTACCCAATTGCCTCATCACCCTAAAATGCGATGCAAGTGCCTGCCCTAAAGTATCGTAATAATTATACTGTATACCAAATTCTTTACATTTTGCCTGTACAATTTTACTGATTGCTGGATAATGCACGTGGCATACCTTCGGAAAAAGATGGTGTTCAACCTGGTAGTTTAAACCACCAACAAACCAAGAAACTACTTTACTGTTCATAGCAAAATTAGAAGTAGTTCTAATTTGATGCTGGGCAAAAGCTGTTTCAACATGTTTTGTCTCATCTAAAGCAATATGCTCAAACTCCGTTTTTTCAACCACATGCGCCAATTGAAATACAAAAGATAATGTAATGCCGAGTGCTGCGTTTGTGAGCAGGTAACCGCCAAGCCAGTTCCAAAAACCAAATATTACAATAGGCAATACCATAAAAACACCCACATAATAAATTTTAGTTACCCAAAAAATCACATGGTTTTTTAGCGACATATCCCATGCATTTGTTGTATAAATTTTTCTTTTAAAATACTTTTGAAAATCCATATTAAAAATCCAGAATAATGTAGAAAGCGAATAAATTGGCGTTAAATAAAGATGTTGAATTTTGTGTGCAGGCATCCATTTTTGGGTTTCGCACTGGCGAATGATAGGACTTTTTGCGATGTCATCATCTATCCCATCTACATTGGTGTAAGTATGGTGTATGATGTTGTGTTTTTGTTTCCAAAAGTAGGAGCTTGCACCAAGCAAATTTGCAGATAAGCTAACTAAATCATTCAGTTTAGCATTGCGGCTATAACTGCCATGATTGGCATCGTGCATTACTGCAAAGCCTATACATGCCATTAAATAACCAAGTAGTACACACACCAAAACATTGTAAAGAGCGGGCAAATTGCCAACAAGCATGAGTATATAAATACCAATAGCTCCCCCTATTAAAATAAATGTTTTAATAAAAAGCCTCCAGTCGCCCGTTTTCCTTATTTTATTGTGGGTAAAATACGCATCCACGCTAGTTTTTAAACTTTGAAAAAATGCGTTGTCTTCTTTGTTGTAAACTATTCTAGCCATAATTTCTTCTTTTATTTTAATTTCTTCTTTTTATATCGATTTTGACAAAGGTAACCTAACGTTTGTTAGTATTTTTAAAGTTGCCATTTTTTTATTGTTAACCTAATTTAATTTGAATGGTACTAGCATTTCAAAAGACGGTATAATTGCCGAAAACTGTTTCTTATTGTACACATTTTCAAAAAGATAATCTCCGTGCATCCTACCTATTTCTGAAGCAAGGTTGCACCCACTTACATACTGGTAACTTTCGCCAGGGTTTATAATGGGCTGCACGCCAATTACCCCTTCTCCTTCTACTTCTCTTGTGGTTCCATTACTGTCGAAAATAAACCAGTGCCTGTAAAGAAGTTTTACAGGAAAGTTGTTTGTATTCTCAACATTTACCCGGTAGGCAAACATGTACTCATTGTTGGCAACATTGCTGTACTCCGCCTGGTAAAAAGTTTCTACACTTATTTGAACACCTTCAGAAATTTCGCTTATCATTTCAGTTATACTTTTTTTGAGTTTTTATACCCGTTTTTTAAAAGCCATTGTAAAACCTTATCCCTATTATCTCCCTGTACTAAAATTTCGCCGTTTTTTACTGAGCCACCGGTACCGCAAATTGTTTTCAATTTTTTCCCAAGTTCTTCTTTATCGGCATCTTTACCTGTAAAGTTTTCTATAAGCGTCACTATTTTTCCACCTCTGTGCTTTTTGTCAAGCCTTATTTTTATTTTCTGTTCCTCGGGTAGAAGTGTTGTTTCTTCCTTAAGATGCTCTTCTTCAATATTAAAATTTGGGTCGGTAGAATAAACCAAACTGGAAAATGAATTTACTTTTTTTGACAAGTTAAATTAGATTTTTAGATGGTAAATATTTCACAAAAGAGAACTCAATTTGAAACACTGTTTAACTAATAGAATTTCAAATTATCACGGAGGCAAAGTCCCACAGCGTGCCCCAAGTTTTTAGAACGAGGGATTTAGGCTGACCGCTTTCAAACTCAAATCTAAGCCAACAGCCTGATGGATAACAGCCCCGCTACTTATATAATCTACACCTGTAGCAGCGTAGCTTTCAATATTCTCTAAATTAATTCCCCCGCTTGCTTCTGTCTCGTACTTTCCGTTAATTATTTTTAAAGCAGCCATTATCTCTTCCAGTGAAAAATTATCAAGCATTATTCTGTTTACGTTACCTGTATTCATCACTTTTTCTACATCATTTAAACTCCTGGTCTCTACTTCTATTTTTAATTTAAAACTATTCCTTTTTACATAATCGTATGCTTTGGTTATAGCTTTTTCAATTCCTCCGCTATAATCAATATGGTTATCTTTTAACATAATCATATCGTACAAACCAAAACGATGGTTTACACCCCCACCAATTATAACAGCTTCTTTTTCTAAAAGCCTAAAATTAGGTGTTGTTTTTCTTGTATCTAATAACCTGGTTTTATAGCATTCTAATTTATGTACATATTTTCTTGTAAGTGTAGCAATGCCGCACATCCGTTGCATAGAATTTAACACCAGTCGCTCGCATTTAAGTATAGTATGAACTTTAGCACTCACCTCAAAAGCTGTTTCCCCGTATCTCATTTCATCGCCATCTTGTTTGAAGGCGTTAAAAATAATATCGTGTTGTACGAACCTAAATATTGACTCGGCAACTTTCATGCCGGCAAGAACACCGTCCTGCTTTATTTTTAAAACCGCCTTGCCTTCCTGCGCCTTAGGTATTGTTGATAATGTAGAATGGTCGCCATCACCAACATCTTCTGCAAGAGCATTTTTTATTAGTTCGTTCAGGGCTGATTCGTACATCATAAATGTAAAGTTAAGCATTGATATTGTGCACAAACTCACAAAAAGCCAAAGTTTTTTATCAATATTAAAAACCAAAGCCTATTTAAAAAGCATTGTTAAAAAAATATAAAATACAAAAAAAACTCCAGCTTTTATAAACAGGAGTAAATGTTATTTAAATAAAAATAATGCTATTTTTCAAACTTAATTTCCTGCAAACTTTGCTTATCCGCTTTTTGCCTTAAATTCAAAGTAGTTCTATAACTGCCATTTACTGTTGTTAAAGTTCCAATACAAAACTGAGAACCACTGCTCTCCCCTTGGTGCACAATCGCAAATGATTTAACATTGTTGTTTGCAAAAAAATCTCGCAACACAGCTTCGCCCTGGCTCTTACTGTAACTATTACTTTTTCCCGCAAGAGTAATTTCTACGGTATTATCAAAATATTTTGCAACCCCTGCCGCATTCCCGGCCTTTATTGCCGTAATCACTTCACTCAAACTTGTAAACGTGGAGAAGGAAGTCAGTACAAAACCAATCGCTAAAATGGTAAAAATTCTTTTCATATTTTTATTTTTTGAACAAGCCACTGCTATCTAAAAGTATGCCAGATAACCTTAATTTGAAATTTATCGGTTTGTTTAGGTTGGCTATAACAAATTAATTCAATTACCTTCTTATAACGCAAAGAAGTACCTTTATGATATGCAACATAAAAAAACTTTATTAATTATAATGGATGGATGGGGCTTAGGCAAAGAAAAAGGAAGAGATGCTATTCAAAATGCACATGTGCCATTTGTAACATCGCTCTACACTAAATACCCAAATAGTACTTTAATTACTTGTGGAGAAGCGGTAGGATTGCCAGATGGGCAAATGGGAAACAGTGAAGTGGGTCACCTAAACCTTGGGGCCGGCCGTATTGTGTACCAGGATTTGCAAAGAATAAATGTTGCCATCCGAGATACGAGTTTTCAAACAAACCAACAGCTTTTAGCGAGCATAGCTTTTGCAAAAAACAACAACGTTCCGCTTCATTTAATGGGCCTGGTTAGCAATGGTGGCGTACACTCGCATATAAACCACATAAAAGCAATTACCAGTTTGTGCGCTGCTCAAAACTGTACAAACGTACTTATTCACGCATTTACAGATGGAAGAGATACTGACCCGAAAAGTGGTTATGACTTTTTGAAAGAACTGCAAGAACATTTAAATAAGACGACCGGAAAAATTGCAACAATTACCGGGCGTTATTTCGCAATGGATAGAGATAAACGCTGGGAGCGAGTAAAGATTACTTATGATGCACTCGTACATGCAACCGGCGAAATAACAGATAATATTATCGAAGCAGTAAAAGCATCTTATGAAAAAGATATTACGGACGAATTTATAATGCCGCTTATAAACGGCTTGGCGGGTGATACAAAAATAAAAGATGGGGATGCGGTGTTGTGTTTCAATTTTAGAACAGACAGGTGTAGGGAAATAACCGAGGTACTAACACAAGTGGATACGCCTTTATATGATATGCACCCTTTGAGCCTGCATTATACAACTATGACCAATTATGATCAAAGTTACCACGGCGTTTTTGTAATGTATGATAAAGACAATTTGGAAAATACCCTGGGGCAGGTTCTTGCTAACGCAGGTAAGACACAGTTACGCATTGCCGAAACAGAAAAATATCCCCATGTAAGCTTCTTTTTTAGTGGGGGCAGAGAAGTGGCTTTTGAAGGAGAAAAAAGGATAATGGTGCCATCACCAAAAGTTGCTACTTACGACTTACAGCCTGAAATGAGTGCTTTTGAAGTAACAGATGCAGTAATAGCTGCCATTGATAATACCTGCCCAGATTTTATCTGCCTAAACTTTGCAAATGCAGATATGGTGGGGCACACAGGTGTATGGAAAGCTGTAATAAAAGCGGTAGAAACAGTGGACGAATGTGTTGAAAAAGTTGTTACAGCAGCATTAGAAAAAGACTATTGCATTTTTCTGCTTGCAGACCATGGCAATGCTGATTATGAAATAAATGAAGATGGCACACCTAACACAGCTCACACGTTAAACCCTGTACCCTTTTTTGTGATTGACAATGAATGGACAGGGACAGTAATACCCGGTAAACTTGGAGATGTTGCGCCTACCATTTTGAAAATGATGCAAGTGGAAGCGCCCGCAGATATGACAGGCAATGTGCTGATAAGCTAACCTGTAGGGTAACAGCACCTAATTTTCCTTTTTAATAATAAATGGTAAAATTAAATACCACGCAGCATTTTTACAGAAAATTATGTCTATATTTATACGGTAAAATTATAAACCTATGACCGAAGAGCAAATGCTTGCCGGAACACTTAAAAACAATGCTGCTGCGCAGGAGGCATTGTACTACCGTTACAGCCCTCGGATGCTTTCTGTATGTTACCGCTTTGCAAAAAGCAGGGAAGATGCAGAAGATATGTTGCAGGAAGGATTCATAAAAATTTTTACACAGTTGCACCAATACCGTAATGAAGGTGCGCTGGAAGGATGGATTCGCCGCATTATAGTGCACACCTGTATAAATGTGCTGAAGAAGAATAAGAAATTTGCTGAAACAGTAGATCTTATTCATGCCAACGCTTTTCACACAAATGAAGATTTGGTGCCTGGTATTATGCAGGCAAAACAGGTAGTGGAATGTATTCGCATGCTTCCACTTGGTTATAAAACGGTACTAAATCTTTATGCAATAGAAGGTTATTCACACAAAGAAATAGGGAATATGCTCAATATTGAAGAGAGCACGAGTAGAAGCCAATATACAAGAGCAAAAGTTATGCTCGAAGAAATTCTTGTTGGGAAAAACATCATTGATAAATCACAGTATAAAAACAATTACGCAAAAACAAACGCTAAGATATAAAGAACAACGCCACCACTAACGTTACAATGCCCGAGAAACAATGGAAGATACTAATTACAGAAACGACTTTGAATTTTTTCTAAAAGAGAACGCCGACGAATACAGGATGGTTCCTTCAAGAAAAATATGGTACAGTTTATACAATAACATGCACCCAGATAGAAAGTGGCCATCAGTGGCTGTTTGTTTGTTAATACTTACAGCAGTTTTATATATTGGCGTTGCTAATAATAATGCTATTAGTTCTGCTGCTAAAAAAGCCGCTTCACAAAATTTCTCTGCAGCAATAAAAGAAAATACGATAGATAAAAAAACTACTTCAAAAACAGATAACCCCAGCACTTCTACTGAACAAACTTTACCAGAAAAAACAACATCTTTAAAAATGCCCGCTAATGAGCAGGCAATTGTAAACAGTAGCAATGAGTCTAATAATCCAAAATCTCTGAAAAGCACGTTGGCAATAGTTAACAATGAAACAAGTGTAATTATTTCAAATAATAATAATACAAGGCTTGTTGAAAATATAATCTTGGATAATACGGAAGCTACTGCTAAAATTGAAAACGCACAGGTATTGACGACCAAAGCAAAAACAACTGCAACTATTTCTACATTTAATGCTGATGACGAAGATGCCGTTGCGTCTGTTGATAATGCAACTGTCGAAGTAAACTCCGGTGATAAAAAACTAAACACGAAGTTACTTCCCGTAGAAAATAATGCATTAAGGACAGCTTTGCTCAACGTAGAAAAATCGTGGAAAGAAGACTACGCTTTTAGAAATAAGCCTGTCATTAATAAATTTAAACAAAATGCATCTTTATCCTACTACATAACACCTTCATCGGGTTACAGAAGTTTTGTAAAAAAAGGAGAAAAACAATATACGGGCTCATCCCTTGTAGTTGCCAGAGGCAACAATGATGATGCTTTGCTTGTAGATGATGCTGCCCTAAATTTAGAAGCAGGCGCGGTTGTACAATACAATGTAGCTAAAAATATAAAATTGAAGGCAGGTGTACAAACCAATTACACAAATTATGTTTCCCACGTAACAGCACTTGGCCATCCTTCTCAAACTTATTTATCGCTTGCAAATGGAGCTAACGTGGCAAGGTCGTCGAACTATACTACCAAAGCCGGTAACGACAGAATAAATAAGACAACTGTGCAGGTGTCGTTACCAGTGGGAGCAGATGTAAAGATAGCAGGTAAAAGAAATTTAAAATGGTATGCAGGCGCCACAATCCAGCCTTCATACGTAATAAGTGGTAGTGCCTTCGTATTATCTGCCGATGAAAAATATTATATTTCGGAAACACCTCTGTTGAGAAAAATGAATCTTAATACAGGCATAGAAACTTACTTGAGTTTTAGATCTTTCAACGGCGTTACATTAAGTGTTGGGCCACAATTCCGTTACCAGTTGCTTTCTACTTACAAGAACGATTACAATTATTCAGAAAAAGCATATAACATTGGTGTAAAAGTGGGTATCACTACTTCTTTTTAAGTTTTTATTGCGAGCAAAATGAAATTATTGCAATGCTAAACATTATGACAATGTTTGGCATTTTTGTTTTTAATAGTTGGCTATATGTTTTAATTTTGACCGTATGATGAATCGCTTCCTATTGGCCGCACTCGTTTTGCTGGCAGCTTGTAACAGCAAAGAAAACGAAGGCGAAAATGCGCCTTCAAAAAATATCCCCTCCGTAACAATTGGCGATACTGTTGCTAATTTTTTCCCTGTTACATCTTACTTGCGGGGAGAATTATATAATATTAAATTAGGTGGCATTACGCCCATAAAAAAAACAACTATTAATAATATAACTGATTCGGCATGGGTTAGCGAAGGAAATTTTGAAAATACATTCGCCCCATTTTTATTTCCTGTTATTGATACGGCAAACCTTAAACCAACTTTTACAGAAAAGAAGTTTTTAGATCAAACGTTAAATGCATTTACATTTACTTACGACCCAGTAAATATTGTTTCAGATACATTTGCATTTAAACATTGGGATGTTTATGTGGACCCCGATAACAATAAAGTGCGACGCATTTATTTAACAAAGAAAGTAGGTGAAAATACAGAACTGAGATTAACCTGGCAAAGTGGAAAATGGTGCAAAATAGTAACATTGAATACCGAAAATGGTTTAACAAAAATTGTAAAAGAAGAAAAAATATACTGGACCTTTGAAGAGTAATGACACAAAAAGAATTTTCTGAAATATCAACTACCATACCCACCCAACCCGGCATTTACAAATACTACAATGCCGATAATGAACTAATTTATGTAGGCAAAGCGAAACACCTGCGTAAGAGAGTAAGCAGCTATTTTAATAAGATGAAAACCAGCTATAAAACCGCCGAGCTGGTAAATAGAATACGCAAGATAGAATTCACTATTGTAAATACAGATCAGGATGCTTTTCTGCTGGAAAACTCTTTAATTAAAGAACACCAGCCACTCTTTAATATCAATTTAAAAGACGACAAAACATACCCATACATTGTTGTAAAAAACGAGCCTTTCTCAAGGGTATTTTTAACCAGAAGAAAAATAAAAGATGGCTCCCAATACCTTGGCCCTTTTACTTCCGTAGGAAAAGTTAGGGACCTTTTAAATTTTATAAAACAGAATATTCAGCTTCGCACCTGTAAGTTAAATCTTACCAAAGCGAATATTGAAAAAGGCAAATTTAAAGTTTGCCTGGAATACCATTTGGGTAACTGTAAAGGGCCATGTGAAGGCCTGCCGACATTAGAAGATTATAGGGAGGGTATATCGGAATTAAAAGATCTTTTAAAAGGAAATCTAAACCCCGTTATAAATAATTATAAAAATAAAATAAGGGAACATGCTGCAAATATGGAGTTTGAAAAGGCAGCGATTTACCAGCATAAGATCGAACATTTAAAATTATACGAATCAAAATCTGCTGTTGTAAATACCAACACAGGCACTGTAGATGTATTCACTATTTTAGAAGAAGGCGACACAGCGTACGTGAATTACCTGGCAGTAAACAACGGGAGCATCATACAGACAAAAACAATTACTCTGCAAAAGAAGCTGGAAGAAAATGCGGCGGAGATTCTTGCCTTTGCAGTAGCACAATTGCGTCAGGTTTTTGAAAGCGAAGCGAGTGAAATTATTCTACCATTTAGCATTGATTATATAGAACCAAACACCATACTAACCGTGCCGAAAGCGGGCGACAAGAAAAAATTGCTGGATCTCTCTCAGAAAAATGTAAACTATTTCAAGGCCGAATTATATGCAAAAAAATTACTAAAACTGGAAGATAAAAGCAACGATGAAAAAAATGCAGTTTTATTAGAACTACAGCAGAATTTGCATTTACAAGAATTGCCGACACATATAGAATGTTTTGACAACTCAAACTTTCAGGGCAGCTACCCAGTGGCAGCCATGGTTTATTTTAAAAATGGCGAACCAAGCAACAAAGATTACAGGCATTACAATATAAAAACTGTAGAGGGCATCAACGATTTCGCCTCTATGGCTGAAGTCGTTTATAGGCGATATAAGCGACTTACAGACGAAGGAACAGCATTACCCCAACTTGTAATAATTGATGGTGGTAAAGGGCAGCTGAGCTCCGCCATGGAAAGCATAGACAAATTAAACCTGCGGGGTAAAATCACTCTGGTAGGGCTTGCCAAAAACAAAGAAGAAATTTTTTTTGATGGCGATACAGAAGCTTTACTGTTGCCTTGGGACAGCGAAAGTTTAAAACTCATACGTAGAATTAGAGATGAAGTACATCGTTTCGGTATAACGCATCATAGAAATAAACGAAGCAAGGGCACTTTTAAAAATGAATTAGAAGACATAAAAGGAATAGGAAAACAAACAGCGGATTTACTCTTAAAGGAATTTAGATCTGTAAAAAAAATAAAGGAAGCTTCAGACAGTGAAATTGAGAAAATCGTTGGCAAAGCTAAATTGAAGATGATAAGGGATAAGTTAAACGATCATGCACAGCTTTCCTAATTCAACCGGCATAATCAATCTTATGGCTTAATAACTTTTATCTTCAATGGTATCTTTTATTGCAAGATAACTAAGGTACCTTTCTTCTGAAATGCCACCGTCATTTATTGCAGCCTTTACGGCGCAGCCAGGCTCATTAAAATGCTGGCAATTATTAAACTTACAGTCATTCATTACCGCACGCATTTCGGGGTAATACTGTGCCAATTCATTTTTTGGAACATCTACCAAACCCATTTCTCTTATGCCTGGTGTATCTATAATACTGCCGCCAAAAGGGAGATCAAACATTTCTGCAAACGTGGTGGTATGCATACCCTTTCCGCTCCAGTTACTCACAGCAAGGGTTTTAAGGGATAAGTCGGGAAAAACATAATTTATAAAAGTGGATTTTCCTACACCGGAATGGCCGCTTAACAGGGTCGTTTTATCTTTCAGCAGGTCCTTTACTTCTGGTGTTCCAATATTTTTTTCAATGCTCATTAGCATTATTTTATAACCGATGGCCTCGTAATTTTTTTTTGCGAGATCAAATTTTTCCTGTTCATTTTCTTTGTATAAATCAGCCTTGTTAAAAACGATAATCGCCGGCACCCTGTATGCTTCGGATGTTATTAGGAACCTATCAATAAAACCAAAAGAAGTTTTGGGATCTTTAAGGGTTGCAAAAAGTAAAGACTGGTCAAGGTTTGCAGCTATAATATGATGTAGATTTTTATTATGAGGAGATACCCTGTTAATGTAATTTCTTCTGTCGTATATTTTGGAAATAACCAAATTCCCTTCAACAACTTCTTCATCAACTTCTACAACATCGCCTACTGCTATTGGATTGGTAGATGTAATGCCTTCAATTTTAAGCTTGCCTTTTAACCGGGCATTTAAAAAATCACCTTGCGCATTTTTAAGAATATACCAACTACCTGTAGATCTGTAAACTGTTGCCTGCATGGCTGCAAGTTAAATAAAGGTTAGGGAAACTTTCTGAAAACGAGGTAGCGAAGCAAAATTTCCAACAATAAAAAGAAGGCGGCGCCAATGGCAAAAGGTAAAAATTTATCTTTAAACCTTGTCGTTGTTGTAATCTCCACTTTGCTTTTTTCCAGTGCATCTATAGTAGAGTATATTTCAGAAAGGCCATCGTTGTCCTTTGCCCTAAAGTATCGCCCGCCGGTTTCATCTGCAATTTGTTTTAGTAACTTTTCGTCAATAGACACTTTCACAGATTGTATCTGTACACCCAACGCAGTTTGTACCGGTTGTGGTGCAAGCCCATCAGTACCGACTCCTATCGTGTACACTTTTATACCAAAAGCTTTCGCTATTTCTTTTGCCGTTTTTGGATCTATTAAACCGCCATTGTTTTCACCATCTGTAAGCAACACAACGATTTTAGAAGTGGTTTTAGTAGTTCTAAGTCTGTCAACACTCGTACTTAAGCCAGAGCCAATAGCAGTACCGTCCTCCAGCAAGCCGCTGTGTATATTTTGAATGGCTTGTATTAAAACGCCTTTATCTGTTGTAAGCGGGCATTGGGTAAAACTTTCGCCTGAAAAAATTACAATACCAATTCTGTCGGTTGGTCTTCTGTTTACAAAATCGATGGCTACATTTTTTGCAGCTTCCAGTCGGTTTGGTGTAAGATCCTGTGCAGTCATACTGCCACTCACATCAATACACAACACAATATCTATACCCTCGCCTTCTACATTCTTCTCCTCATTTTTTGTTTGTGGGTTTGCCAGTGCTGTAATTAGAAATGCAAAACAAATAAGTCTGCAAATAAAAGGCAAATGCCTAAAAGTAGTTTTCCATGTACCCATTCCTTTTGCAGCGGTAGTAGAAACCTGTACAGAACTGCTTCGCTTGTTGTTTGTTTTAATATACCAGAAAATTAAAACCGGAATAACTGCAAACAATACAAAAACATAAGGCTGGGTAAATTCAATATTTGTAAAATAGTCGAAAAGCAAATTTTAATCTTTTTTATGTCGTGATAATTCAATTTCTTCAATAGCCGTTTTCAGGTAATTTAGTGCAGCTTCATTTTCGGTGTAAGAAGAATGATATTTGGCAAATTTTACCGCATCACCTGTGGCCAAAGCCTCCATTGCCTGTTGAGATGTCTCTGCTTTTAACTCATGTGATTTTAATTTAGATAAAATTTCCTTGGTTGTTTTATTAAGATAATTCTGGTTCACCGTTTTACCATAATAGTTACGAAGCACATCAGCCAGTTTGGTATGGTACTCTTTAACTGCCACACCGCCATCTTCATTTTCTTTTTTTAACACAGCCAGCTGCTGCATGGCTTCTTCAAAAGCGCCCTTACTACTTACTGCGACCGGTGCTTTTTTATTTTTTCTTAGGTAGCGCCACACAAAAAATAAAATGATTAAGAATACCAATACAGCTAGTCCAACATACACCCAAAACCATTCTATAAATTCAACATTTATAATCGATTTTATATCCCGTGGCTTACCATCTTTATCCAAAGGCATGTAGCCTACCTCTACCTTTATTGGCTCTGTAGCCAGTGGCTGAGACGCTGTATTTAGGTGGCTTATCTTATACGAAAGCGGCGGAAAAGTATAGGAACCGGAATCAAAACTCGTAAAAATAATAGTCTGCTGCCACACGTTGTTACCATCTTTGTCTCTCCCGTTACCGCCGCTTTTTTGCAAAATTTCAAAGTGCGGTATTGAGTCGGGAATATTTATGTTAACCGAATACTCCGGCGATGGAAGCCCAATGGTAAGTGTGTAAGTAATTCTCTCACCAATTAAAATAGCATTTTTATCAACCGATGATCTTATAGCCTGAGTAAAACCGAATTGTACAATAAAGAGTAATAAAATAAATACTCCTGCCTTTTTAAAATATATTTTGTAGCGTTCTCTCATTATCGTTTACTTTCTTTTAAGGAAGAACTTCTGCAAGATCTTCACATAATCATCGTCTGTTTTCACATGCAGCAAATCTGCACCTGCCTGTCTAAAATATTTGGAGCAGATATCTGTCTGTTCAAAAAAATATTGCTGGTAGTTATGTCTTACCAAAGCATCGTCACTGTCTATCCATTTCACCCGCTGTGTTTCAGCATCTTTTAGTTGCAAAAGCCCCGCTTCAGGCAATTGCATATCCATTTTATCATACACTTTTATGCCAATCACATCATGCTTACGGCCAATAACTTTTAAATCATTCTCGTAGCCTGTAGCCAAAAAATCGCTTAGAATAAAAGCGATGCTTTTTTGCCAGGTTGTGTTGTTAAAATACTTAATGGCGCTGTCTATATCTGTACCTGCAGATGTTGGCTCGAGCCCCAACAGTTCTCTTACAATATAAAGGGCATGGGCTCTTCCTTTTTTGGGCGGAATGTATTTTTCAACTTTATCGCTAAAGAAAATGACACCCACTTTATCGTTATTACATACTGCGCTAAAAGCAAGCACTGCTGCCATTTCTGTAATAAGATCTTTTTTCCTCTTTCCCACCGTTCCAAACAAATTACTGGTACTGGTATCTACCAAAAGCATCAGTGTAAGTTCTCTCTCCTCTTCAAACAATTTAGAAAATGGTGTTGAAAAACGGGCACTCACATTCCAGTCTATAAAACGGATATCATCGCCGGCACTGTATTCCCTTACTTCTCTAAAACTCATTCCCTTTCCCTTAAAAGCCGAATGGTACTCTCCGGTAAAAAGATGGGTCGTTATTTTTTTACTTTTTATTTCCAGCTCACGCACTTTTTTTAACAAAGCAGTCGCGTCCGCACCGCTCTCCTTTATGGACGTAGCACTATCTTCAGTTTTTGCTTTTTTAAAAAAATTCATTGCCATCGGTTATACTTAATCTTCAATTTCTATAATTACCTTTCTATCTTTTTTCAATACTCAACACTCAACACTCAACACTCAACACTCAACACTCAACACTCAACACTCAACACTCAACACTCAACACTCAACACTCAATACTCAATACATAATACACAATACGCTTACGGCACATTTACCGCTTTTAAAATCTCGTCAATTATATTTTCTACGTTTACATTTTCGGCCTCTGCCTCATAAGTAAGCCCTATTCTATGCCTCAAAATATCTTTACAAACATTGCGTACATCTTCGGGCACAACATAGCCACGCTTGTTTAAGAATGCATACGCTTTAGATGCCAGTGCAAGGTTTATGCTTGCCCTTGGCGAACCGCCAAAACCTATCAAAGGTTTTAGTTTAGCCAGATTGTATCTTTCAGGAAAACGTGTTGCAAAAACAATATCGAGAATATAATTTTCAATTTTTTCATCAACATAAATCTGTCTTACAAGTTCTTTTGCTGTAAGTACCTCTCCAGAAGATGCTACCGCATTAATTGTTGGAGAAATAAGCCCTTGGGTATTCTGTCTGATGATCATTTGTTCCTCCGCTTTACTTGGATATCCCACCACCACTTTCAACATAAAACGATCTACCTGCGCTTCAGGTAATGGGTATGTTCCCTCCTGCTCTATCGGGTTCTGCGTAGCCAATACCAAAAACGGTTCCTGTAATTTATAACTTGTATCACCAATGGTAACCTGCCTTTCCTGCATAGCTTCGAGTAAGGCACTTTGCACTTTTGCCGGTGCACGGTTTATCTCATCAGCCAAAATAAAATTGGCAAATATTGGCCCTTTGCGTACATAAAATTCATTCTTGCTCTGGTTGTAAATCATGGTACCAATTACATCGGCCGGTAAAAGATCGGGCGTAAACTGTATACGGCTATACTGTGCATGAATGGTTTGGGCAAGTGATTTTATAGCAAGTGTTTTTGCCAGCCCCGGCACACCTTCGAGTAGTACATGACCACTGCTCAACATCCCTATTAACAACCTTTCTATCATGGTTTGCTGCCCCACAATTACTTTGCTCAACTCATCATTTATTCTGGAAACAAAGCATGAAGCATGATTTATCTTATCATTTAACAGGCGAATGTCTTCTGCGGTTTGTAACATATTTATCTATAAATTTTACTTTTGTGCAATATAAAGAACCAGTAGTGTAATAATTATGCCTAAAATTAGATATTGGAAAAAACTATGTTAAAATAGAAAATAAAAGTTTTCCCAATACATTTTTAAACAATTAGTTGTTAAATATTTTTTACTAAAGTTATCACCGCTTCGTTAAATAAATTTGTTTAAATAAAATGAATTAATGCACATATCATATAGAATGTGGACAAATTTGCAATTGGATTGCAAATTTGTCCAACTAATTTATAGTTTATATAATTCACTCATATCATTCCAAGGCAACATTGTGCCTGATTTAATGGTAACTTTTTCGGTTCCACCATATACAACAAAACCCTTTTTACTTTTTTCTTTAGCCAGAGTTCGGTAATAATTTAACCCATCAAAATAATGCGTAGATTTAGTGTGGCTACTTTTTATTTCCACAGGGGTTAGTTGATTGGCCGTTTCTAATACAACATCTACCTCATGCCCATTTTTATCTCTCCAAAAAAAACTGTTAGGCAGTTTAGCTGTATTGTACCTGTTTTTTAGTAATTCTATAATCACATAATTTTCAAAAATACCCCCTTTGGCAAAATGCGTTTTTATTTGAGCAGGCTTTTCTATTTCCAATAAATAACAAAGCAAGCCTGTATCTATAAAATAAATTTTTGGTGTTTGTACAATTCTTTTAGAAAAATTATTATGGTGTGGTCGTAGCAAATAAATTATATAACTCACTTCCAACACATGTACCCATGCTTTTATGGTATTTACAGCAACTCCCACATCATTTGCAATAGATGATAAATTCAGCAACTGTCCTACTCTGCCTGCCAGTAATTTTAAAAAATTAATGAACATCACTGAGTCTGTAATTTTAGTGATCTGCAATACATCTCTTTGTACATAGGTTTGTAAATAAGATGGATAAAAAAATGATGGAGGTATCTTTTTATCGAATATGCGGGGAAAAAAACCTGTAAAAGCAGCATCTTCAAACTTGAGTTTTAATTTTTTTTCTGCCTGTAGTTCTGTTGCAGAAAAAGGAAGTAATGTAAGTACACCAACTCTACCTGCAAGTGTTTGGGAAATATGTGCATTCAATAAAAAATTTTGTGAGCCGCTCAGTATAAATTTTATTTTGGGATTACTGTCAACTATACCTTGTATATAAGAAAAAATTTGAGGCGCATTTTGTGCTTCATCAATTATTAATCCTTTGGGATAATTATTTAAAAAACCTAGTGGATCGTTAAGCAGCAACTGAAGATTATCAGGATTTTCAAGGGTAATATATGGCAATGTAGGAAAGGTAGTTTTAAGCAATGTAGACTTGCCGGATTGCCTTGGTCCATTTAAAGAAACGACGGGAAAATATTTATAAATAGCTTTTAATTTTGTAACAAGTTGCCTTTGTATCATACAACAAATATAAATATAAAGTTGGACAAATTTGCAATCCAATTGCAAATTTGTCCAACGATCAGCTCAAATACTTACCTACGATTGGCATTCTTCTACCCACACCAAATGCTTTTGGCGATACCCTTATGATGGGGCAAAACTGGTTGCGTTTGTATTCATTTACGTTTACCATTTTTAAAATCCTGTCTACCAAAGCAGCATCAAAACCCATGTCTTTTATTTGCTGGGGATCTTTCTGTAATTCTATGTACTGGTACAAAATTTTATCCAAGATGGAATAATCCGGAAGGCTGTCACTGTCTTTTTGCCCCGGCCTTAATTCTGCACTTGGTGGCTTAGTGATAATATTCTGCGGAATGATCTGCCTGCCAGCAGACAGGTTTCTGCTTCTTTCATTTATGTATTTGGCAAGCTCGTAAATCTGTAATTTGTAACAATCGCCCAAAACACCAATGCCACCAGCCATGTCACCATACAGCGTACCATACCCGGTAGCCAATTCACTTTTGTTGGATGTGTTCAATAATATATAGCCAAATTTATTTGCAATAGCCATTAACAAATTACCTCTTGTACGGCTTTGAATATTTTCTTCAGCTACACTAAATGGCAAATCTTTAAAGAGCGGTTTTAATTCAGTTAAAAAACTCTCATAAATATCTTTAATTGGAATAATATTGTAATCATTTTTTAAGTTGATGCTTAGCTGCTCTGCATCGGCAACAGAGTGCCCAGTTGAATATTGTGAAGGCATTAAAACAGCTTTTACATTATCTGCACCAAGCGCATCGCATGCAAGTGCGAGTACTACAGCACTGTCAATACCTCCGCTGCTGCCGAGTATGGCTTTTTTAAAACCCATTTTTTTGAAGTAATCCCTTATTCCTAAAATAAGAGCTTCATAAATTGATGAAATATTAAGTTGTTCGGTAACTGTATCAGGCTTTAATTCTCTGTCAGGCACATGGGTAGATTGCTGCAAAATTTCTCCCGCTATCGTTCCATCATCCTGTAAAAAAAACGATTGCATATCCTCTTTAAAAGAAGCAAGCCTGCCGCAAAGATTTGCATGTTTATCAAAGGCGAGTGAACCGCCATCGAATACAATTTCGGTTTGGCTGCCCACGGCATTTACATAAAATAATGGGATCTTATATTTCGTAACATTCGCTTTTATAGCTGTATGTCGGTCTTCATCGTGTGTGTAATCAAAAGGCGATGCAGACATATTCAGCATCAAATCAGGCCCCTGTTGAATAAGGTGATCCATTGGACAATTAGTGTATAGTGGATTATCGCCAAGGTTCCAGATGTCTTCACAGATAGTAACCGCAATTTTTCTTCCTTTATACTCTACCACATCCCATGCAGTTGCAGGCTCAAAATACCTGTCCTCGTCAAACACATCATACGTTGGTAAACAGGTTTTGTGAATGACTTGTTTTATTTCTTTATCTGCTAAAAAATAGGCTGCATTAAACAAATCTTTACCCTCTCTTTGCGCGTTCCTTTGTGGTGCACCAACCACGACAGCTATACCATCTGCATATAGTTTTATTTTGTCTATTGCTGCATAGCATTTATCAATAAAATCGTTAAAGTACAGAAAATCTCTTGGTGGGTAGCCGCAAACAGCTAGCTCACTAAACAAAATAATATCTCCGTTTGCCTGCTTTGCTGCTGTAATGGCTTCAATAATTTTTTGGGTATTGGCTTCAATATTTCCAATATGATAATTTTGCTGTGCTAAAAATATTTTCATTGCAATTTATTTGTTACGGTAACTTTATGACCGTTATCTATGTTATTTTTTGTAAAGTTAAATGTTCAATCTATGCGTTTGTTATTTAGTTTAATGGTTTGCTTATCTCTTTTTTCGTGCGGCAATAACAACAATGTACCAGATGTATCTTCGGTAAAAGTACCGTTAACAACCGAACGTTTTGAGCAACCATTTTTTGCATTAGATACTAATAATATCATGCCGAATTTAGACAAGCTTATTGCGGCCTATCCATCTTTTGGAGAAAATTTTATGGGTACTATTTTAGGGCTAGATCCCTTATGGTCTGCCGATACAACAGGTGCTTACATAAAACAGTTTCTACATTACAGCCAAAACGTTTTCGATACATCACAAAAATATTTTTCAGATTTTACAAAGTATGAAAATGAGATAAAGAACGGATTGCAATTTGTAAAATATTATTACCCTGCTTATAAAATACCCACAAAAATAATTACTTACATAGGCCCTGTAGATGGGTATGGCGATATTTTAGATGATGATGTTTTTTACATTGGCCTTCACGCACACCTTGGTAAAGATTTTCCGTTATACAAAACAGGGTATGTACAGGAAATCTACCCCGCTTACGTTACAGCCCGTTTTACACCGGCTTATATTGCCGTAAACTGTTTTAAAAATATTGTAACAGATATGTATCCGGAAAAAACAGAAGATAAAAGACTGATTGTGCAAATGGTAGAAAAAGGCAAAAGACTGTACCTGCTGCATAAATTTTTACCGGAGCAGGAAGAATACAGACTAATTGGTTATACAGCAGAACAATTGAAAGACTGCTACCAGCACGAAGCGGCAATTTGGGACTTATTTGTACAAAATAATTTTTTGCAAATTGCAGATAATAACCTTATAAAAAACTATGTAACTGAAGGCCCAAAAACGCAGGAGCTTGGCGAAAAAGCACCGGGCAATATCGGCTCCTTTGCAGGCTGGCAAATTGTAAAAAAGTTTGCTGTTAAATATCCTGGCATTAAGATGGACAGCTTGATGAAGATGGACAGCGAAACAATTTACGAACAGGCAAAATACAAACCGTAGTTTTTTAAACTTTACCTTATTAAATTTACCGTTCCGTTTAACGCTATTTTTTTAAAGTTTTTATCCGTTCCTGCAATCATCCAAACATAAACGCCTGCAAGTTGTGGCTTGCCGTTAAATGTACCATCCCACCCTTTCAGGTACTGGTTCGTTTCAAACATTACTACACCGTACCTGTTAAATACTCTAAAGTAAGTTGTGTTTGCAAGTCCCGCTGGTATTGCTCTAAAAATATCATTCTGCCCATCGCCATTTGGTGTAAATGCATTGGGCACATAATAAGCAGGACCATTAAGTACTTTTACAAATACGGTATCTGTGCCAACACAACCAATAGCATCGGTTGCTTTTAAATAAAACACAGCATCATCATTTAAAACTGTGAACGGATTTTTTGTAAATGGATTATTAATTGTTGCCGTTGGCGATGACCATTCGTAAAATGCAGCACCAGAGGCCTGCAACTGGTGTGGCGAGCCTTTTACAGCAATGGTATCTCTGCCCGCATCGGCAAAAACCGATGGTTGTACAATTACATTAACCGTTCCGGTTGAAACAAAATCACAACCATAATCTGCAACAGTTGTAGTTGCAGTAAGCGTATACACCGTGCTGGTTCCCGGATACGCATATGTTTGCAGCGCAGTATCATATCTTATCCCGACTGTGGGCGTCCATTTATACGCAGAAATAATACCAGGCGTGGTTACCCTGGTAACAATGCCTGTAAGCAATGCTGAATCGCTAATGCAGATAGCTGTGGGAGACGCATTAATATTTACAACTGGTTTTGTTTTCACGTTTATTCTTACGGAATCTTCTCTTACACAACCACCAAATGTTGCCCTAAGTACGTACTCGGAATTATTCAGTGGTCTTACTGTCGCATTGAGGATAGAAGTATTATCAATCGTACTGTTTGGTTCATTCAAAGATCGCCATTGGTACAAGGCACCGGCAGGCGTAACTGTAGGAAAGAATCTTACCGCAATACCTTCACAAATAGTTGTATCACTTTTAATATTTACATTTAAGAAATTATCAACGTTCACTGTTATTTGTGCCCTCGGCCCTTCGCAATTTCCATTTGTTGCAGAGCTGGATTGACTTACAAAAAAAGTATAAGTAGCCGGGAAAATAGTTGTATTTATGATGGGGGAAATATTAGAACCCGAGCCACCTGTTGCGTTTGCGTACCACAACAAATTGGTGCCGGTCACAGAATCTGATAACAGCCCAACGGTTTGATTGGGGCAAAAATTAATGATACTCGACACAGTTGGTGCTGCCGGCGTTGCTGTTATATTTATTGTGACGGCAGCCCGTGGACTTTCGCAATTACCTGATGTTTGAGAAACATAATAAGTCATTGTTCCTGCAACTGCTGAAGAAACGACCG
Source organism: Ferruginibacter sp. (assembly GCA_046153805.1). Classification (GTDB taxonomy): domain Bacteria; phylum Bacteroidota; class Bacteroidia; order Chitinophagales; family Chitinophagaceae; genus Ferruginibacter. The sequence continues at coordinate 23,360 of JBJXGJ010000103.1, forward strand.
GTGTGGTTGTAGTTGATGAACCTCCTGTAGCCTGTGTGTACCATTTCAGACTACCACTGGCAGTTACTACTATTGGATTAGTAGGTGTATTCTGACAATAGGTCTGTGGAGCCGGTACCGTAGGCGGGGGAAGTGTAACATTTACATTTACGGTTATAGAAGATCGTGGACCTTCACAACCCGCAGATGACTGGCTCACATAATAGGTATTGGTACTTACCGCAACTGTTGAAACTGTTGGTGCTACCGGGTTTCCTATACCATCAGTTGCGTTTGTATACCACAATAAATTAGTGCCTGTAACGGGGAAATTATGTGGGATTTCCCCCTGGCAATAGTTGATTGTCAAGCTCGTTTCGCCTGGCACATTACCCACTTGTGGTGCTGCTGGTATTGCTGTAACTACTACCGGTATTTGCGCTCGGGGGCTTTCGCAGGTACCAATTGATTGGGTTACATAATAATTTGTTGTGCCTGCTGTAGCTGTATTTGGCGTGGGCGCTGTATTACTAGATGTACCAGCAGTTGGTACTGTGTACCATTTAATATTTGTGCCTGTCGGTGTAGGCAAAGGAACGGCTGTATTTCCTACACAATAATTTACCTGGGGTGTTACAGTTAGTGCAGGCGGCGTTGTTGCAACATTTACGGTGATAGCTGCTCGTGGTCCTTGGCAAGTGCCCGCAACTTGCGCCACATAATATATAGTAGATCCTATTGTGGTTGTTGAAGGAGTAGGTGCAGTAGAAGTGCCGGTTGTAATGGTTGGGGTTGTGTACCACATTAAATTGGAGCCCCCAGCTGTAAGTGCAGGTACCGTTTGGTTTTGGCAATAATCTACAGGGGTAGTAACTGTTGCTGCTGAAGGGCTTGTTACAATATTTACCCTGATGAGCGCCCGTGGGCTTTCACAAGTAATAGTGCCAATAGTGGTTTGGCTTACAAAATAATCTGTAGTGCCAAGTGTAGCAGTCGGCGGTGCCGGTGCAGTAGAAGTACCTGACCCACCCGTGGCAGATGTGTACCAAAGTAAGCTATTGCCTGAAGCTGTAAGCTGAGCAGCGGTTGAGCCTTGGCAAATATCTATTGGGCTTGTTACTGTTGGCGCAGCAGGAGTTGGGAATACATTTACAGTAATTGATGTTCTTGTTAAACTTTCGCAGGTGCCATTATTTTGAGAAACATAATAGATAGTTGTTCCTGCTGTAGTTGTTGATACTGAAGGAGCTGTGCTATTGCCCAACCCACCGGTTGCGGTTGGATACCAAAGTAAATTTGTACCGCCTGCTGTGAGTGTAACAGAAGTATTACCAACGCAATAATTTATGACTGGCGCAGTTACTGTTGGAGGATTGGGAGCAGCATTTACTGTTACTGTTATTGTTGCTCTTGGTCCTTCGCAGCCGCCAATTGTTTGGCTCACAAAAAAATTAAATGTGCCTGCTGTGGTTGTAGAAACGGTTGGCATTGTTGCACTGCCTGTGCCGCCAGTTGCATTGGCATACCATAATAAATTTGTACCTGTAGGTTGTAATGCTGCTGCCGTGGCTCCTTGGCAAAATGAAAGTGGAGTTGTAACGGTAGGTGCAGGAGTTGTAGCAATGGCAAAGGTTCTGTTAGCACCCACAGCCATTAGGATACCGCAATTATCTGTAAAAGTATTTCCGTCTGTTCCACTATTTACAGTCAACGTATAACTTCCATCTGCCAGAGGATTATTTAAATTGATGTAGATGGTATCTGTTGAAAGATTGATTCCGCTACAATTTGTGGTTACTGAATTAATAGTTGGACCATTGGGCGACATGCTAAATTCTGATCCATTACTAGATCCACCTGACATTCCTGATATGCTACTACACTGTATTGGCTGGCTTAAAGCAACTTTTAAAATACTGCCAGCGCAATTGGCTTTTGTAACCTGGGTTATTGTTGGTGGCGTTTGCGGGGGAATGTTGAAAGCGACGGGAACGCCCGCTACCATTGCGTCACCACAAACGTCTAAAAGAGTGTTCAAATCAAAACCCTGATTAACAGTAAGCGTATAATTGCCCGGAGGCAAAGGATTTTGTAGCGTAAGGGTAAGTGTACTGAAAGAATTAGAACCAGCATTGCAGGAATACGCAATACCTGTAATTGTGTGCGACCCATTAGATATGACAAACTCTGTATTGCCAGGTGTGAAAGGAGTGGTAACACTATTACAACGAATATCTTCAGAAAAATTTACTCTTATTTGAGAGGGGTTACAACCTAGTTGCGCAACACTTGTAACTGCTGGTACTGCACTGTTTGTAAGAAGTGCGGTGCCGCCTGTAAAATTTAACGAGTACCCTGCAGTTCCAGCACTGGAATATCTTGTAATCATTAATAAATATTCGTTACCAGACAATACAGGCACAAGGCTGTTAAACGCATTCCCCGGGGCACCGGCGCAGCCAAAATTACCAACACCTGCCGGTGTACAACCTGTAGCTGTTCCCGTAGATTTTTGATTAAGCGATACAGCTAAATTTGTGGTATATACATCACCCGGTTGATTATTAGTCACATCCATAAGTACCCAATCATAATCATCGCCTGGTGTGTTGGGTTGAATCACAAAACCCAAAGTACCATTAGAATAACAATTAATTTTATACCATATAGAACTATTTGATGTAATTGGATCTGGACAAGAGGACAGTGGTAAGTTTGGCCCTATACAGGCAGGTAAATTCGTTTGATTAAAAGGAGAACTCGTACAAACTGATATACTTGATTCTGCAGTTCCTCCAGGTCCAGCAGACGTGCATGGCGGCTGGGCATTTACACTAAAACCACAAATCAACAGCAAAAACAAGAAAAAACGCATAAATTAAAATCTTAAGACTATAAAAATACGAAAAAAATGATCGTACCGACGTACTTAAAAAGAGGGGATACAATTGCAATATGCTGCCCCGCAGGCTATATGGCTGCTGAAAAAGTAACCAATTGCGTTACAACCCTACAAAAAGAGGGCTACAAAGTGCTGGTGGGGCAAACTGTGGGCGGAAACTCCCAAAATTATTTTAGTGGCACAGACGAGGAAAGGCTAGTAGAACTGCAGCGGTTTTTAGATGATAGAAAGATACAAGCTGTTCTTTGTGCAAGAGGCGGCTATGGCGTTAGTAGAATTGTGGACAAACTCTGTTTTAAAAAGTTCTTAAAACATCCAAAATGGATCATCGGCTTTAGCGATGTTACCGTCATTCATAATTTTATTTTTAGCAATTTTAAAATTGCGGGGCTGCACGCAAGCATGGCTGCAGCATTTAACAACAACGGTGCAGGCGGCCAAAACGTGCAAACAATGCTTGCTGCGTTAAAAGGGGAAAAAAGCGACTATCACCTGCTGCCAAACCCGGCAAATAAAAAAGGAGAGGCAACCGGTAAACTCGTTGGTGGCAACCTCACCTTATTTACAAATGGGATAGGAACTTCATCTGATGTAAATACAAATAGCTGTATCCTTTTCTTAGAAGATTTAGATGAACAATTGTACCATATTGACCGCATGTTTGTTCACCTAAAAAGAAGCGGAAAATTAACAAAACTCGCAGGGTTAATTATTGGCGGCTTCACTCATTTAAAAGATACCGAACGACCTTTTGGCAAAAATATATATGAAATCGTTTTAGAACTTGTGGCAGAATATGATTACCCGGTATGCTTCGATTTCCCCGTGAGCCATGGAGAAGATAATGTAGCTTTAAAACATGGGTTAAAACACAAGCTTATTGTGTCTGATGATGGAGTGTTACTTAAGGAAACTTGATTTAGGTAAAATCACCAACTATTTTTGACCACATACCTAAGTTTTTCTACCACAAAGTACACAAAGCAGTTTCACAAGGCACACAAAGGCGTTTTGTTGTGTTCTTTGTGCTGTATTTTCTTTGTGATCTTTGTATTTACATATTCTACCTCAATGGTAAAATCACCAACTATTTTTGACCACATACCTAAGTTTTTCTACCACAAAGCACACAAAGTTTTTTCACAATGCACACAAAGGCGTTTTTGTTGTGTTCTTTGTGCTGTATTTTCTTTGAGATCTTTGTGTTAACACATTCTACTTGAGCAAAGAATCTATTGCATTAAAATAAATATTGGTACTGTTTAAATTATTGTGCGATGCTCCTTCAATCGTTATAAACTTATCGGCGGCTTTTAAAACAGGTTTTAATTGCGCAGCACAACGGTACGGTATTACATTATCGTTGGTACCATGAAAAATGGTAATGGGGTACTTAACATCTTCTAAAAATTCGCCCGTGGGTAATTTGTAATTACTCATAAGTGAATTGGGATAGATAAATGCGTAGCAATTAAACAAAGATGGAATACTGTAGTAAGGTGTTTCTAAGATAAGCATTTTCGCTTTTGATCTACTGGCCACATTGGCTGCAATACCCGTTCCTAAAGACTTTCCGTAGATTATGATGCTGTCTATATTAAATTTTACATCAGCCATTTTTTTTACCTGTAATGCCTGTTCAACTAATTTTCTCTCTGTACTTTTTCCTGTACTTTTTCCAAAACCGGGGTAATCTTCTACCCAAACTTCGTAACCATTTTTTAAAAACGGGGCCATAAAAGATGCATAGTGTTCTACATTGCTCATGTTGCCATGAAAATAGATAACCACTCCCCTGCTCGGTGTGGTTTGAGGAAAAAACTTAACAAGACTCATCGTGTCATCTTCACTAAAAGGAATAAATGATTCTTCAAAACGATCATCAAATTTAAAAGGATGATCCCTGCTTAATTTTTTAGGATGCAACAAAAACTTTTCCTGCAAATAAAAAAGGGCAATACCTACCGATGCATAAATAAGTGCGATAATTTTTATCCAGTTAAAAATCCTTCTTTGATTGATGGGCATTGTTGACTTTTTAGTATCGTAAAATATCTCGTAAAAAATTGTGGTATGCCGGAAAAGAAGGCAGGTTGTTGTGACCACCGCCAACAATACGCAACAGCGTTATTTTATTTGGGCTTAAGGCCTGTAACTTTTCACTATTGCTAATGGGAATAAGAAAATCTTTTGTACCATGAATAATGTAGGTGTGGCAGTTTACATGTTTTATCCATTTATCTGTACGCAATTGAAACCGAAGAATATACCGCATGGGAAGTATCGGTAAAAAACGCTCCATCGCTTTGGCAAAACTAAAATATGGTGCATCTAAAATTAAATAACGGGGTTTATTATCGCTGGCAATTTTTGCAGCAAAGCCGCTACCAAGGCTTCGGCCATAAACGATCATGTGGTGTTCTGTATATTGCACAGTAAGCGTATCGTATACAAACTGCATATCCTGCAGCATATCATGTTCATTGCGTTTGCCGGTGCTTTTGCCAAAGCCACGATAATCTACGAGCACAACATCATACTTATACTTTAAAAAATCCTTTGCATATTTTGCCCAGCCTTTTATACTTCTTGTATTGCCATGAAAATAAAGTACCAAGCCCAATGGGTCTTTTACAGTAAAATGCAGACCGTTTATTCTCACCCCTTCCTCTACATCAAAAAACAATTCTTTAAAGGGAATGTCATAGACATATTTAAAACTCTGCTTTAGTTTTTCAGGCTTAAAAATAAAACGCTCTTGCACAAAATATACGAGTGCAAGTAAAATAAAATAACCAATGATTATATAGAGTAAAGTAGGGTTCAATGAAGATGAAAAATAAACATTTATTTGTTATTCTGTTATTTCATTTCTCCAGGCTTTCATTCCACCGGTAAGGTTTATAAGATTGGCAAAGCCGTACGCCTGCTCCAACCTTTGTATAACTATCACGCTGCGAATACCTTTTTCGCAATAGAATATTACAGGCTTATCTGTGGGAATGTTTTGTATATTTTGGGTAACAGTACCCATTGGCATTAATGTACCGCCAATATTAAAATGCTGGTGCTCAAAATCCTCTCTTACATCTATCAGTACGAAATCATCGTCTGCCGCTGCTATTTTCTTTTGTAAATCTATGGCAGAAATATTGGTCATTTTTATAAAAATTATTCTTTCACTAACAAACGCCATTGGCTATAAGTCATTTCAAATTTGACTTCGTTTGCGCCGTACATACCAACATTTGTCCAACCCTGTTTTGTGTAGAACAACTCAGCACGTGTGCCCGGCGCTGTGCTTAACCAAACGGTCTGTTGGGTGTTTTCAAAATACCAATTCAACATGAGACTGTGAAGTTTTTTACCAATTCCTTGTCCGGCAAAGGCAGGTGAAACAAACAACGCCCAAATGTTGTTTTCTCTTAAATCTGCAATGGCAAAACCAATAATAGCACCAGCTATTTCGCATGCCCATCCTTTACCTCTCTCATCTATATATTCCTCGTAATCTTCATCTTTAATTAAGCCAGGGTTGCTTAACATATTTTCTCTAACTGAATTACGCACAATTTGCATTTGAGTAATATCAGCAATCTCAGCTTCCCTAAAATGCATAAAATTGTGGTTTAAATATTTAAAACTTTCTTAGTTCTAAATAACAGTATTTGGATTGAGGCGTATAAACATCTTCTGTCTCACATCTCACATCTCACATCTCATATCTAATATCTTGTGTCTCACATCTAATATCTTGCATCTACCCTAATACCCTTCTTCTTCATTGTGAAAAACCCTTTTCATTTTCAGCTTACCAACCGGTGCTACCACCAATGGAAATTTCTCAACTGACACGTTGCTTTGTTCCAAGCCAAAACCTCTTTCTTCACTTAATGATAATTCTTTTATCCAGAAATATCCTTTCATCACTAATTTTTCAAAAAACGGAAGTTCATTGTCTTGGCTAAGAAATTTTTCCATCACTATAAATTCAAAATCGCCTACCATATTATTTCGTTGCTGGCTTTCGTAGCGGCTGGTAATATTTACTTCCCTGTTTGCAACAAGATCTTCCACCACTTTTTTAAACATGAGGTTAATCCGTGGCGCAATTCTAAAGCCAAGTCTAAATTCAACCCTTATAATATCGTTTGGAATAATATGGGTTACTGAGTACTCATTTGTGTAAGGCTCATCCAGTGTATCTACATGCACAAACCAGTAAATATCTGCACGCTTAGGTTTACCACTAAGTACACTGTACATTATTTTGTGTTCAATCTCCTTCGGGTTATCTGCGCTTGTAAGGTACACAAGATGGGTAGCGTATTTTGGTACAGATGAATCGTTGCTTAACTCTTCGAGCTTCGGCACATATTCATCTACCCTTACAAACTCTACATATCGGTTCTTAATTTTACGAGCCCTGTACCAAATGTACATGATGGCAAAAAGTAAGCCCGCAACAAGCAAAGCCACATATCCACCATGAGAAAACTTATTAAGATTAGCTATTAAAAAACTAATTTCAATGGTAAGAAATACGGCTAAAAATAAATAAATAAGATACTGGTTTACCCTTCGGCTCACCATATAATTCGCCATTAAAATAGTAGTGGCAAGCATACACAAAGTAATGGCCAAACCATAAGCAGCACCCATTGCTCCTGATGTTTGAAAATACAAAACCACCGTACAACAGCCTATAAACAACAAAGTATTAATGCCTGGAATATACAACTGACCTTTTGCTTCTGAAGGGTAATTGATTTTCATACGCGGCCATAAATTTAAACGAATGGCTTCACTTATTAAAGTGAACGAACCGCTTATTAATGCCTGACTTGCTATGATGGCTGCGATAGTTGCAATAATAATACCTATGGTTAGAAACCAATCTGGCATGAGGCCATAAAAAGGGTTGCTCATAATAATAGCAGTTGGATGCTCGGCCATAAAAACCTTGTCTTCCAGTAATTCCTTCGTAGCAAAGATGGTTCCTTTAAAATTATGCAGTAGGTAGGAGCCCTGCCCAAGATAATTAAGTATTAGAGCAGATTTTACAAAAATCCAGCTGTAGCGAATGTTTGCCCGACCACAATGCCCCAAATCGCTGTAAAGTGCTTCTGCGCCTGTGGTACATAAAAACACGGCACCCAGTAACAAAAAGCCTTTGGGATACTGGGTAAGTAATTTGCCTGCATAATAAGGGTTAAATGCTTTTAGAATTTCCCAATCGTCTGCAATGTGTAATATGCCTAAAAAAGCCAGCATGGCAAACCACAAGATCATTACAGGGCCAAAAAGTTTTCCGATAGAATTGGTACCAAACTGCTGCATAAAAAACAGGAGCGATAATATACAGAGTACAATAATGATAATCGTCCTTAAACTTATGCCGTGCAAAATGGGTAAATTATCAAGTCCTTCAACGGCTGCCGTTACGGTAATGGGTGGCGTAATCATACCATCTGCTAGCAGGGCTGCCCCGCCTATCATTGCCGGTAAAACAAGCCATTTTTTTTGCCGCCTTACCAGCGTGTACAACGAGAAAATTCCACCTTCCCCCTTGTTATCTGCCTTAAGCGTAAGTATTACATATTTTACGGTGGTTTGCAAAGTGAGTGTCCATATTATACAGGAAAGGCCGCCAATAATCAGCAGGTCATCTATTACTTTGCCATTAATAATTTCGCTGAAAACATATAGAGGAGATGTACCAATATCGCCATAAATAATACCAAGTGCAATTATAATACCTGCTGCGGAAACTCTGTTAACATGTTTAGACACGAACTAAAAATTTTGATACAAAATAAAACAACCCTGTAGCCTATTTCAAAAACCGATGCAAATGTAAAATGAAAACTTTTATAAATACGAAGAAAGTAATGCACTGTTTTTTAAACAAAATAGGCGTTATTTTAGCTAAAAATAACTGTGCCAATATGGCGCTGGTCTGCAATACCCACAACTATATCCTCGAAAACGAAACCGTACTTTTAAGGCCGTTACAAACAAATGATTATGCACATTTGGTATTGTTTGCGCTACAGGAGCCGACTATTTGGAAGTATTCTATGGTGCCTGTTGTTGGACAAGATGGGTTAAAAAATTATATACGAACCGCTCTTGCACAAAAAGCCTCAGGAACTGAATATCCATTTATTATTTTTTACAAACGCACCCTGCAATATGCAGGAAGCATAAGGTTCTACGATATACAGCCAACAAATAAAACCTGGCAACTTGGCTACAGATGGCATGGAAACAGGTTTCAGGGAACAGGACTAAACAAAAACTGTAAACTTTTAATGCTCAGTTTTGCTTTTGAAGAACTTGGTATGGAAAGAGTAGAGTTTAGAGCCGATAACAGAAACAAAAAAAGTATTGCTGCCATAAAGAACATTGGCTGTGTTGAAGAAGGTGTTCTACGAAGCCATGCAGTTATGGCAAATAACGAACGGCGGGACAGCATTGTACTAAACATTTTAAAGAAAGAAAAGACGGAGCATCAACACTCACCGTAACTATACCTGCAAATAAAAAACAAATGCCGATTGGTAGATTTAATTCAATTTTAAGGCAGTCAGAATTATTAAAATCTGATTTTGAAAAAGAATAATTCACTAGCCTAGATATGCAGCATAGCAAGTGTGCGGTTTGGTATCTGTGCTTTGCATAAACCTGCTTTATAAATTGCCTCACATCTTGTACCGCCTTATGCTGCATAATGCCAACACACAAAAGATTCGCATCAATTTTGACCGTGCCAGGAAAACTAAACGCCGCTGGCTAAAAAACCAAGCGGCGAAGATTCTAGCAACGACCAACCGAGGTGAAATAATAACGTAATTGTATAAAACTAATCTACCGAAGCCTATATATTATTGATATTTTATGCTAATTAATATATTAGATTGCGCGTCAAAAACCTTTATAAAATCAATATTGATATTTTCATTGAAATACCAAGCATTTGAATCTGTATTATTAAATTCAGTACTTCGTTTTTCAACATCATGGCCTGTTACACGGGTTATACTTACACCATTTACCGAAATCTCTGCGAGCCCATTTTGATAAGAAGGGTCATGAATGACGGCAACAAAAAAATATTTTTCGAAAGGAGTATAATTGTCGTGAACCCTATCTATTGTTATTTCTCTCGTTTTGTTAGATTGGCTATAATGATGTGTTATATCAGTTTGACGGTACTCACCTTTAGCGAGATCATCGCCCCCAAATGCCAATGGATGTGTTTCTACTGGGGTAGAAGATCTACTAATGCCATCATCTAAATACATTGTATAAGTACCAGTGTCACCTGGGTAAATATTTAAAGTGATTGGGTTATATTTCCCTTCTTCGTTTAGTTGACCAACGTATTGTTCAATCTCCAAAGTAGGTATAATAGCACCATCAGCTACAAATACTGGCGTGATAAACTGTATATGATTGCCATTAACATTAAGGTTTGCATCGAAATTTATAACTGATCCACCTTCAATTGCCTCATTTAAGGGCTGGGTATTGTTTGTAAAACAATACCATTTGTTGCCTTTTGGCAAATAAACATTGCGTTTACCGTAATTGGAAACCCCATCTTTGATTTGTGGATCTACAATTGGAGCAACTAAAATAAATTTGCTTACAAAAAATTCGTTGGCCAAATAATCTTTATTTTCAGAAAACAATGATTTATCAGTATAATCGTTTAAAAATAACGGACGGCAAATTGGTAAACCATTGATGGAATTTTCAAACATGGCATCATAAAATACCTGCATTAACCTATAGCGTAGCTCAATATAATATTTACAGATGGGCAAAACAATTTTGTATAACTCCTGCGGTTGGGGCAATACACCTCCTTTGTATTCATTAAACCATTCTTCGTACATAAATGGTTCTTGGAATTCTTTGCGCCCTTTTCTTACATAGTGGTTTCTAAACCATGGTAAAAATGCACCCAATGTAGTCCATCTTATTAGTAATTCAGGGCTTGCCCATGAACCGCCATCAATGGCGGTTTCAAAACCGCCTATATCTTGTCCATTTATAACTACCCCGCACATGCCAAGGGATAAAGTTTGAGTAATATTGATTTTTAAAAAATCCCAGTCGGAGGAGTTATCCCCCGTCCATAAACCAGCAAAACGATGCGAACCGGTAAAACTACCCCTTCCAATAATAAAATTCCTTTTATTTTCCCTTCCTTTCAAATTATTCAACCCATGATAGGTAGCCTTATGTAGATTATACGAAAATAAATTCCATACCTTAATTACAGGAGTAAGCTGGGGCTGTGTTTCGGAAAGAAAGTCGTTAGTAAGTTTCAACCTAAAAGGGAATCCTTTCATATCCCCCCGATAATCCCTAATGGCAGGAGTGGTCATGTCTTGCCAAACCATTTCCAAGCCCATATCAAACAAATACTGATATTGAGTTCCCCACCAATGACGTACTTCTTTTCGCCCCAAATCGGGGTAATGCCCAGAAGTGCCTAATTCTTTATTATTTGCATCATTGCCATAATAAACACCTCCAATATAAGGCTGCCCGCTGTCAAACCCCTCCACATATCCATTATTGGGCGAGTATTCGTTACCACCGCCATAAAGCTGGTACATTTTGCTATTGGGATTTTCAGGATTATATCTTTTATCTATTACAAAATATTGATTTTCATTAGCTTCTTTGTAGGTTTCGTAAGTTGAATCCTCCCTGCTAATAACTGGTGTAATGTTAGTACTGCATTTAATTCCATTTGCCCTTAGATTCTTAAACATCTCATTAGGGTTTGGAAATTTTTGGGTATCAATAGTAAATGTTTGGTAGTTTTTTTGAATATCCACATCAATGTGCATGCCATCTAAAGGTATTTTGTACGCTCTATACTTATCCACGGCCCATTCTACAATATCCCTTCTTTCATAGCCATAACAACCTTGATGATACCCTAAAATGTAACGTGGTTTTAAACGAGAACGACCTACAATTGACGTAAAGCTTTTCACAACATCGGCAGTACTATTTCCCAAAAAGAAATAATAGTCCAAATCGCCGAACCTCGTACCAAATTTATACTTCGAATCATCTATATGACCAATATCCATACATATTTGCCCAGGATTATCAACAAAAATTCCGTTTACATAATCATTATATTCTAAGAAAAAAGGCTCCGAATGATATAATGGTTCCCTTTGATCTAAAGGCCCTTGATCATAAACTTGCCTATAACGCATGTTATCGAAATTAAAGTAGGTCATTTGAGTTTTGTTTTTACTCAATGCCGACCCACCATGCTCGCCAAAACCGATATACGTAGCAGAAGTTGGTTTGTTTACTGCTTGAATGATTGCATAATCCTCATTACCATTGGCCGTAAAAAATATCGGCTTTTCAGCGGTCTGCCATACAAGCTGCCCTCGTCCTCCTTCCGTTTGATTGAATACCTTTATGCTAAATGGAGCAAATGAAACTTCTAGTTCCATCACCTCATTATTAGCCACTTTAGTGGTAAGTGACACAGACTCATTCTCATTTATTACTTCTACTGAAAATGAACCACTCAATGCTAAAACTTGTTGCAAACCCTTTATGTTATCTTGGATAATTGAACGTGTATTTTGTACTGTATAGTTATCCTTGTTTTTGCTTGGGTTAAACCTCACCCTAAAAATATCTTCTTGAACCAACTGAATTAGCATGGTACAAGTAGTACCATCATTTTTTTCAAAGTTCAGTATTAAGGTATTCGTTTCACTTTCGAAAGAATGTGATGTCACCTTTTCCAAAGTATCCCAAGATGCATAATTTTCAAAATATTGCTCAACCTTAATGAATTTATAAGCAACTTCTTCAGTAAAAAAGTGATTTGTCATGGTGTAATTTTTTATTTAATGGAGATAAGTTTTTAGTTAATGATATGAAATTCGTTAGCCACCCAAATACAATCTGTATCTGAAAAATATTGATGCCATGGATAATAAAACTCACTATTTTCATTTGTGCTTGCAAAAGGAATATGTGTTTCTCCCTTAGCAAGGTAAACATCCTGATAAAGCGATTCTAAATCATTTGCATGAAATTTCTGCATCCGCCCTGCACCATTAATTTGGGTGTGTACTTCTAGGAATTCTGGTGTCATGTGGTGATTGTGGATACCACAATTGGTTAAAGCCGTTGCAAACCATAAATTTACTTTCACTTGGTAAGAACGGACTCTTTCTGGATCTTCTATTTTTGACAACCCCGTTACAAAATATGGGTCAAATTTTACAATACCCAAATCAAACTGTGGCCCTTTCCATAAGGGAATCTCTTTAGGAAAAGTATTTACTAAATCATTTAACTGAAACCAACCTTCTTCAAGAACTAGGCCGCCTATATTTATTTGATTAACTACTTCTATCAACAATAAAGAATCACCGTTAATTAAAGTAACTTCTTTGAGTATTGTTGAACACATTGGATGCAATTCCTTATCTGGTTTTGCAGCAATTATTGCACTTGAATTACCTAGATTAATTACAATAGTTTTGTTTTCGATGTAGTAATTGTCAACATTACTTAACCAAGTTGCTTTTATATTTTTCTTAGACAAAGCAATTGGCTTTTGTATATTAATATCCATTGTTACTAGTATTTTGAATTTGAATCAAGTTTAGCAAACCTATTATTAAACAATACTATTGAGGGGTTTTCCGCCTCATAGTAGCCAGCAACAGAGTAGCCGATTGTAGCAAAATCTAAACGCCCATCCCCATTAAAGTCTGCAACTGCAATCCGGGCAGCAGAATCATCAGATACGCGCCACTTTACGAAAGCTCCCTTTTTAATATCAATTGCTTTATAATAAAAAACCCCTTGCCAAGGCATGGGGCCTCTTAAAGCAACCAGAAATTCATCATCACCATCGCCATCAAAATCAGCAGCAATAACAAAATGGCCTGGTCCTTCACCTAGTGCATTTGGGTTGTCAAATACATCCAACACAACCCTTTGCCATTTCCAATTCCATCCTGGGTCGGGTTGTGCATGAAAGTCTTTATGGTAAATTGCAACAGTATTTCCATGGAAAGGATCTATTGTGGCAATGTAAGCAGATTTATCATTACCAATTTTACCCATAGTTACATTTCCGCTTCCCTTAAAACCTGTTTTTGAGGCTTGCGAAGTTTCTCCAATGCCAACTGATAGCCTTTGCCATGAAGCATCATCAACATCATAATATAACCATGTGACTCCTTCTTCAGAAGCAATTAGTACAGAATCAAGATTTGAGTCTGCTTTAATGTTGAAAATATTATTAAACTTATCTACAACTGCCTCATGAATAACATGAAAATGACTATCATCTATTATGTGCTCATTCCAGTTAGGTGCATTTTCAATATCTTCTGGTTGAGTAAATAATTTTATTGGTATTACCGAATGTACATCATTGGGGCGGCAGACGATTGGTAGTGCCATCACTTCTAATCTTTCAGTTTGTGTAAAATAGCCAACCCTTAACCTATGCATAGCAGTAGCCCTGCCTATATAGTGCCGCTTCCATTCACCATCCAGTGTACCGGGGTTTTCAAGCCAATCAATTTTACCGCCCTCTGGGTCGCACATCACCATTGTTTGGCCATATTGGTAACAAATAATTATATCTAAGCGACCATTCCTGTTAATATCGCCATGATGCATCCCAACAGGACCTTGATACTTTGCGAGTAACCTCTTTTTCCAGGTAGGATTTTTGTACAGATTCACTTCACCCAATCCTAAACCGTAACCAATAATGTCATCTCTTTCATCAATTGTTTTAAATGCTTCTATCCAATAACCATCCTTGCGCTTTTCTTCTACTAACTCTCTTTCGAAAACTGGTTTTAATAAATTTTCCATGATTTAATATATTTAATGAATGTAAAAAACTAAACACTTTAACCTTTATTAGCGTTACTTTCTCAATTATTTCGTATTTCTAAAACTTGTTGGTACACTTTCTAGCATTTGTTGATTCTCTGTGCTTTGCATAAACCTACTTTATAATTTGCCGCCCAAAAAAAATTAAACGCGGCTGGTTACAAACCAACAGGCGGCGAGAATTTTAGCGAAGACCTGCAGAGGTGGAGTTTTGATGCAACAGTTTGTTTGTTTTAAGACTTGGCTTTTGTTTTTGTTTTTGTACTAGTTTGTGGATTGATTATTACCCTCGCATTAAAATGGGTACTTACAAAATTTGGATTGGCGGCTTTGAAGGTAACGACCAATTTATCCATTCCGCTTTTTAGTACATCGTCTGCCAATTTTATGGTGTCTTTAATTTTCGCATTTTCTGTAGTTTTTGCTGCTTGTGTTGATGGCGATGCATTTGTATAATTGGTGATGCTAGTTTGGAATGCGGTAACCATTGCTGCCGTAACGCCATAATCTAACAAGGCGGCAACATCGGTTGCTGTTCTGTATAGCTTGACCCTTTTGGAGTCTTTGTCTTTAGCTAAGCTATTTGTTTGCTTACTTACCACTGTTTCTGAACCGATAAGCGTTGAGATTTGACTTTTAAAATTTGTGTACGCTGTAGCAAAAGCTGCGTTACCTGCGGTGATGATAGTGTTTGCCTCGCAATGTAATTGTGCGGCTCTGTACATGGAGAGCTTTGCTTCTTGACGTGCATTCATAAAATTAATTTTGGTATGCCAAATGTAAGCAAGAATAATATATAAACAAAAAAGTGCGATTTGCAGATGTGGAAGGGTTATCTGTGAAACCGAAACGGTGAGACGTAACAGTTAAAGTGCTACCTGTAAATGTAAAAGGGTAATCTGTAAAATGCTAAGGCGGCTGTGCAAAAGTGAAAGGGTAATATGCCAAGGCGGCAGTGTACATGTGCAAGGGTGAGCTGCAAAAGTGCGAGGGTGGGCCGAACATCTTCACAAAGATATTTTAAATATATATTTTTTAATGAGTTATGAAGTATTTGGGGCGAGACGAAGTCTCTTTTTTATTAAAAAATCCTTAGCGCGCTGCGCTTAACTCTAAGGATAGTGGGGGTGTTGCTGTTGGTGGATGCACCAACTGATAAAATAAAATTCGTGAGCCATGAACGCCAGCTGATGCGAGTTGGCGTTGCATGTCTGCACGATACAGTGAAAACTAAACGCCGCTGGTTAAAAACCAAGCTGTGGCGAAAATTAACCTCCACGAAATCATAAAAATCAATAACTACTAAGCCGTAATGTAGTGGCCCTCTAATGCGATGATTAATATCTCATAATTCTTCTATTT
>JBJXGJ010000105.1:0-12822 GCA_046153805.1 Ferruginibacter sp.
GATCAGGCTTTTTGCCTTTACTGTCTTCTATATCCAGCTTTATTTTTGCAGAGAAAGTTTTAAAATCAATCTTACTTTTTTGAATAATTTCTCGTGCTGAATTTACCAGTATCAGAGAATCAACGGACGTATTTATCACCACTACTTTAGCCGTATCTTTTGCTGCGATGGCATTTGTAATTAATCTACCACTTCTGCATTGAGAAAAGAAAAGAAAAATACTTATTGAAAATATTACAGCAATAATTCTCATAAACTATATTTTATACGCCTGTGTGCCCAAAACCCCCGGTTGACCTTTTGGTTATATTCAATTCTTGTACCATTAATAATTCTGCACTTTCTACTTTTGCAACAACAAGTTGTGCTATCCTGTCGCCGTTATTTATGCTGAATACTTCGTTACTCAAATTCACCAACAACACGTGCAACTCTCCTCTATAGTCACTATCAATTGTACCGGGAGAATTAAGGCAGGTAATTCCATTTTTTAAAGCCAAACCACTGCGGGGTCTTATTTGTACCTCATACCCTCGGGGTATTTCCAAAAAAATGCCGGTGGGCACCAAAAATCTTTCTAAAGGAGCAAGCACAACAGTTTCCTTTAAATGTGCGCTAATATCCATTCCTGCCGCTCCATCTGTGGCATAATGGGGTAGGCCATTAGCCGATTTGTTTATGGCTTTAATAACCACGTGCTCATTCATATTCTTTAAATTTTATTTAGCAAAACTGTAGCATTAGCAAAAAGCCCTTCTTCTCTTCCAGCAAAACCCATTTTTTCGGTAGTTGTAGCTTTTATAGAAATATCGTGCAACCCTATATTCAAAATCTCTGCTATTATTCTTTTCATTTCATCTGCGTACGGCATTACTTTAGGAGCCTCTAAACAAATGGTAGAATCTATATTTACAACTCTATATCCCTTGGCAGCTATAAGATCAAATGTTTTGGAGAGCAATATTTTGCTGTCAATATTTTTATAACTGCTATCAGTATCCGGAAAGTGCATGCCAATATCTCCAAGGCTTAATGCACCAAGCAGTGCATCGCAGATGGCGTGCAATAATACATCTGCATCGCTGTGGCCCAATGCTCCTTTGTGGTGAGGGATTTTTACACCGCCAATCCATAAATCTCTTCCTTTTACTAGTTGGTGAAAATCAATACCGGTGCCAATTCTATAACCCATATCTTTTATTTATTGTAAAGATGCGCAAAACTTACTGTAAATAAAAGACGCTCTGCAATTGCAGAGCGCCTTTTATTTATTTCACAATTGAGTTTTATTTGTAAAAATCGAACAACAAACTGAAACGAATAGTATTAGAAAGTGGGTTACGACTGATACCTGCACCAGATGGGAAGATATACGCCAAATTTAAATTTATCACATTATATTTTAAACCCACACCTACGGTTGCATAACGACGATTACCTTTCTCAGGGCTTTCGTAAAAATATCCTGCACGGAAAGAAAATTGGTCTTTATACCAGTATTCAGCACCAATTGACGCAGTTACCTCACGAAGTTCTTCGGAGCCACCACCTGGAGCATCTCCAAATGATTTTCCCCAGCTGCTCACCACACCTTCTTTACGATAGTCAGCAATACCGGCTGAATCATTTTGTGGAGTTGGAACCAACAATTTATTCAAATCTAAAGCAAAAGCTATTTTACTATCTGCATCAAAAACTTTAGTATAAGCACCACCCAGACCTAAGTTTGCAGGAATAAAATCGCTTTGTGTATTATCGTCCGTATAAGAGATTTTACCACCAAGATTGCTTAAAGTAACACCGTAGTTAAAACCTTCTCCGTTTTCTTTAGCTCCGTTGTGGAAGTAATGAAGGTCAGCCGCTACAGTACTTCCAGTTTTGTAGTTTACACCGTTAAAAGAACCATTTGCAAGATTAGAGCTGACGTAACGAACACCAATACCTAAACCTGACTTTGCACTGAGTTTTCTAGAATATCCTCCTTCTACAGCAAATTCACGAGGTCGGTTGCTACCAAGATCTTGGCCTGACTGGTCTGTAAATTGTATATCGCCCAAGCTGAAATATCTTAAGCCAAGCGATAAAGCCTGACTGTTGTCTAATTGATAATATGCTGCCAAAGAAGCTAAATAAACATCTTTAAGATCAAGGTCATTCAACCAGGGAGTATAAGTAACACCTACTGAACCTTTTTGCTTTGCAAAGGGTATCTTACCCAAATTCCAAAAATTAGAATATGCATCTGCAGCGGTTGCAATGCCCGTCTCGCCCATGCCCGTGCTGCGTGCATCAGGCGATATACGTAACATAGGTACCGCGGTAGTCACCACATTAATGTTGTCAGAAACTGTTTGCGCCTTTACGATTGCTGTACCACCTATTAGGAATGCTACGGCGGCTAGCTTCAATGTTGTTTGTTTCATTTGATTTTTTTGTCTTGGTTAGGTAGACTTACCTCTATAAGCGTTCTATTTAATTGGTTTGAAAAAAATATTTTTAGGGTTGGGTATTGTTGATTTCTTAGTGCTAAAATACCGCGTTTTGTTAAAGAAAACCAAATTTATTGTCAAAGATAACATAAATAATATTTTAATTGCAAAAATACTTTCAATTCTTAAAAATAAATTGCGGCAACAATAAAAAAACGACCATACAGCTAATTTCTTTTAAATTAACATCGTACAAAAATTGAAGACAAAATTTTTTCATGAAACGTTGCACACCAAATCGAAATTGTTTTCATTATCAACAAAACGCTAAATAAAAAAACGTTCAACCTTTTTTGATTGAAATTAATTATATTCGCAATCCAAAACGGTATTAATGAACAATAATCACGAATTTTTTTCGTTTAATAACTTACAAAACGACAACAAACTATGTTAAAAACTTTTTCAAGCAAATATTTTGTAATTGCAACCTTTGCAGCTCTCTCTCTTGGAGCATGTACAAATGGCGGCTCTTCTAGCAAAAAGAAAGGTAGGTCCAGCGCTACAGGATGGAGCTACGATGATAAAAACATGGGTAATTTTCATGTTGCTAAAGTTAAGTATCCTAAGGCAGGGCCAGGTCTTGTATTTGTGCAAGGTGGATCTTTTGTAATGGGCGCAAAAGATGAAGATGTAATGGGCGACTGGAACAATGTTCCCCGCCGCGTTACTGTTCCATCTTTCTTTATAGACGAAACAGAAGTAGCCAATGTTCACTACCGTGAATATCTTTATTGGTTAGATAATACCTTTAGTGGTGATACAAACATTGTTACAAAGGCATTACCAGATACGCTGGTTTGGAGAGAAGAACTTGCTTATAACGAACCTTACGTTGAATATTATTTTAGATACCCTTCTTATAATTACTATCCCGTAGTTGGTGTAAGCTGGCAGCAGGCACACGACTACTGTATTTGGAGAACGGATAGAGTAAACGAACTTAACCTTATACAACAAGGTTACTTGAAAAAAGACGCAGCCAAAAAAGAAATGAAAGGTGGCGGTGCAGAAGGTTCGTTTAATACGGAAGCTTATTTGGTGAACCCTGAGTTGGTGCAAATGGCTAAGAGTAAGCCTAAAAAAGCTGCCCTTAAAGATGTAAATGGCAAGCCTAGGGCAAATGTAAAACTGGAAGACGGTATTTTGAACACGGGCTATCGTTTACCAAGTGAGGCAGAATGGGAATATGCTGCTTATGGCTTACTAGATCAAAATCCCAACGTTCGTAAAAAAGAAGCCCAAAGTGGTGAAGAGAACCGTTCTAACCAGCAAGTATATTCGTGGAGTAAAAACCCTAATGGCCTAAGAGATAATCGTCGGGGCAGCTGGCAGGGCAAATTCTTAGCTAACTTCAAAAGAGGAAGTGGAGATAATATGGGCATTGCAGGTGGTTTAAATGATCGTGCAGCAATAACAGGAAACATTAAGTCTTTTTACCCAAATGCTTTTGGCTTGTACAATATGAGCGGCAACGTGAGTGAATGGGTTGGTGATGTATATAGACCAACGACTTCATTAGACGGACAGGATTTCAACTACTTTCGGGGTAATAAATTTACCAAATTGTTTAAGAACGCTTCCGGCGAATACGAAAGAGATAGCGTTGGACATTTAAAAAGACAAGATATATCTGATGATGATGTAAAAAACAGAGCTAACTACCAAAAAAATAATGTTATCAATTATTTAGATGGTGATTCATCGAGCCAAGTGAATTATGGTTATGGCATTACATCTTTAATAAATGACCAATCTAGGGTTATTAAAGGTGGAAGTTGGAATGACAGAGCATATTGGTTATCTCCCGGTACACGTCGCTTTATGCAGGAAGACCAGGCTGCAAGTACAGTAGGTTTTAGATGCGCACAAACTTACCTTGGACCACCTGAAGGACCAGGTTTTCTAGATGGTAATAACTTCCCAACGAGAAAACAAAATTCAAGAAAAGGAAAAAAATAAAATAACAAAGGCCCTTCAAAATATGAAGGGTTTTTTGTTACATGTATTTATTGAAACCTGTTTATTTTTGCAGCATGACTATTGAGGAATTGTACAAGATATTTTTACAACACCCATGTGTAGAAACAGACACAAGAAAAATTAAACAGGGCGATATTTTCTTTGCTTTAAAAGGCCCAAATTTTAACGGTAATAAATATGTACCAGCCGCTTTTGAAGCAGGGGCTGCCTTTTGCGTTTGTGATGAAACCTCTGAGGTATTAGATAACCGTATTATTTATGTAAAAGATGTTTTAGATACGCTACAACAATTAGCAAAATACCACCGGCAACAATTCACTATACCGTTTGTTGCAATAACGGGAAGCAACGGTAAAACGACAACGAAAGAACTAGTTCACGAGGTCCTTTCTACTACTTTTAAATGCTATACAACAAAGGGAAATTTAAATAACCATATTGGTGTTCCACTAACCCTGTTAGCCATAAAAAAAGATGCAGAAATAGCAGTGATTGAAATGGGTGCAAACCACCAAAAAGAAATTGAAGGTTACTGTTTATACACATTACCCACACATGGCCTTATTACGAATTGCGGGAAAGCGCATCTTGAAGGTTTTGGCGGCGAAGAAGGAGTAAAAAAGGGCAAAGGCGAATTATATTCCTATATAGCTCAAACAAGTGGTGTAATATTTATAAATACTGACTATGCGTATTTAAAAGAGATGAGTTTAGCTATACCTAACAAAATATCGTATGGTTCAGTAGATGGAACATATACAGGTGTTGCAAAAGAAAATAATGATTTGCTTGAAGTAAAAATTACCAAGGGTGCAGAAATAGATGTGATTCAAACCAACCTTGCAGGCAATTACAATTTACCAAACGTAATGAGTGCCGTATGCATTGGAAAGTTTTTTGGTGTAGATAATAAAAAAATTAAAATAGCCTTGGAAAATTATGTTCCTACAAATAGTCGTTCGCAAATGATACAAAAAGGATCTAACACTATTTTGCTTGATGCCTATAATGCAAACCCAAGCAGCATGAAGGCTGCAATCGAAAATTTTGCAACTATGAAGGGAGAAAAGAAAGTTATAATACTTGGTGCAATGATGGAACTAGGAACAGCAAGCTTAGCCGAACACAAAGCAATTATAGAACTCCTCTCCCAGTTTAACTGGCATGCTGTGGTAGTTGCAGGCGAGTTCTATACTGATCTACCTGAAGGCATTTTACATTTTCAAAATGCCACCGAAACTGCTGAATGGTACGAACAACAGCAGTTTAAGGATGCTACAATACTAATAAAGGGATCTCGTGGCATGGCTATGGAAAAAGTACTTGATTAAAAAAAGATGCTTAAGAACATTTGAAATAAAACTCTTGGATATACATTATTCGCTCGTGGTTTATGGCTGCGTATTCAAATTCGGTTTTTTAGCGCTACTTCCTTTCTTAATCAATTCCTTTTTTTTGGAAGACTTTAAAGCGGTCTCTTCTTTTGAAGTTTTGTTTTTACTAGCTTGTTTTATGGTTTTTAAAGCTGCTTTTTGTTTATCTTCTGTATCGTCAGCCTTTTTAACATTGGCAGGAAGTTTTAATTTTTTTGCCAAGAGTTTTGCAGCTTTGTTCACACCATTTTCAAATTTTTTTTCTCCTGCTTTCTTCTCAATTCCCTCTAATGCAGAGACTATGAGAGGTTTTATTTTATTTATAATTGCTTTCTTGTTTGAAATTTTCTTTTCACTTTCGGATTTACTATTCGCCATTCGTTAATAATTTTTTAATAATCTAATAACGTAAAAATAATACAACAAACGCAATTCCAATGTTAAGTTTTATAGTGTAGTTAGATTATAACATTAACTTATTTATCCCCAATTTTTAAATAGTCCAAAAAAGAGATGATATCTTTTAAAAAGATGTCATCTCTAACTTAAAATTTTAAGATAATTTTTGAACGGCAAAACTTGGGTTTATTAAAAATTACTGCCATAGCTAAAAAAAGCATGCACAGAAACCTGTGCATGCCTTTTAATTTGTAGAAGATTATTCTTTAAACCTTAGAATTTTTCAAAATGCAAAACAGTTTGCTTTGAATTATCAGCCTTGTTTAGATTGATAAAATACTTACCCGCAGCAATATTTCCAAACTTATATCTAAAGTTGTTTACTGCGCTTAATTCAACAGATGTCGTTTGTACTTGCTTACCGGCACCATCAAATAATACCAAATTGTATCTGCCTGTAAATGCGCCATCTTTGGCCTGAACAGTTACAAAATTTTGATTTGAAACCGGATTAGGATACAAGAAAACACCTGCTGCTTCACCAGCTAAAACGGCGATAACCTTATCAGTTACTCTGTATGATAATGCACTTGCATTATTTCCGCCATCTTCATCAGATAAAATAACTGCACCATTATGGTTGGTAACTAAAAAGTTAGCCGTAATGGTAGAAGTACCTTGCATAGTAGCTCTTACTTTAAAGAAAACATCCACTGCGGTAACCGATGCCGGCAAGTCATTTACCAAGTCTCCTGTAATTTGAATTTGACCCCCGTTTTCTTCTTTGCTCCAAGCAAAATACCCATTCAATTCTGCGCTGTTCATGTTAAAAGAAGGATCAAGTTCTAATTTAGAACCCAAGCCAATTTTTATTTTGCTGCTACCTTTTGGAATAGCTTTGCCATGGTTATCGTTTAAAACAGGTATTCTCATTTTAATAACTGAAGCAGCCGTAATATTGTTAGCATCAACCACAGAACCCATAGCGTCAGTTATTGCTATTTGTCCAAGTTTTGCATCCACCGTTACAGAAGGTCTCTGAGCGTAACTGCTTGCTGCGGAAAAAAACATACCCGCAAAAAACAATGCTTTTACTGAGCTACCGTAATTTTTTACATTTTTTTTCATGATAATTATTTAAAAATTTTTATTAAAGAGTAGCAAAGAAATCATCGATTGATTTCTTTGCTACCGTTATTGTTGTTACTCAGCCGTAAATATGATTGACGCTCTGTTGTTGAGTAAATTCGTCTCTCCATTTGCTCTTCTGGTAACTGCATTAAGTGTAAATGTAGAAATGTTTGTAGTGTTACGAGTAAGGGTAACAGCAACCCTTACACGTTCGTTACAAAGTAGCGTACCAGGGTTCGCTGCGTTAGAAGGATCTGTAAGAATGATAGACGTAAACGCAGGGTTTGAGTTATCAATCTTCCATCTTGAGTTATCTAACAAGTAAGTTGTACCTCCAAATGTTGAAGAAGCTAACGAACTGTTGAAGCTGATAGTAAAGCCTGATGGATTTGTAATTCTGATTGTATCTCCAACCGCAGGAATACCAGCAATTTCCGTTACATTATAAACGATTGTTCTAGATGTACCGGTTGATGCAAAAAAGTTGCCGCTAAAGTCTGCTCCTAAAGAAACATCTGGAGCCGTACCTGTAGGCTGAGTGATAATAATTGCCGCAGTTGCAGCTGTACACCCGTTAGCATCTGTTGAAGTGACAATGTAACTTCCTGCAAGTAAATTTGTGAACGTACCAGTTGCAGCACCGGTTGTGTTTACAGCTGGACCTGCAATTGTGTAAGTGTAAGGAGCGGTACCACCAGAAGAAACTACTGTAAGTGACCCGTTGTTGCCACCAACACAAACGTTGTTTACTGTTGCAGCAGGGTTATTGGCAGCAGATAACACCAATGGTTGTACTATTGTAACAGTAGTTGTAGCACTACATGTATTGCTCAAAGGAGCATCGCCTATGGCTGTAGCAGTTACTGTGTACACGCCTGGAAGAAGACCTGTGCTGCTTACAATTGCATTTGCAGCGTTTCTGATTACTACAGTAGAACCTGGGCTTGCTACTGCGTTTATAATACCATTGCTTGCACCATTACATGTTACGTTTACTTGCGTTGTAGCAAGGGTAACAGGTAGTGTATATTGCAATGCAGCATTGTTATTTTGTAAATCAAGGTCTATTAAAAGCGCAGCTGTATTTACCACAAGAATTCTTGCACTCGCAGTTGCTGTACAAGACAATTCACCTCTTACATTAAATGCAAGCACGGCAGCAAAGTCAGTAGGGATGGCAGCAATCTGTGTACCAGTAATGATTACGCTGTCAGCAACAACTGAAGAACTCCATGCAAAAAAAGTATTAAATGGAGCAGAGGCTAATGTTGATGCTGGATCAAGAATTAATTTGCTACCTAAGTTTATTCTAAGCTGTATTGTTCCGTTTGGTACAATATCAGTCTGGTCGTTAAAGAATGGAACGTTTAACCTATACACAGGAGCAAACATTAAAGTATTAGCACTTTGTAACGCGTTGCTTGCTGTCATAAAGAATAACTGTCCTACCGACGGGTCAGCTTGTACAGGCGTAGAGAAAGGATTGATTGTAATTGTAGTAGAACCTGTACAACCATTTGCATCTGTAACTGTAAAAGTAAATGTACCATCTGCACGTGTAAATGTACCTATAGTAGCGGGTACATAGGGAGTTGTACCGCCTGTAGCACTTACTGTAACTGTGGTTGTACCACCAAATACTGTTATTGGAGCAAATGCAGCAGTTACTACTATAGCAGCAGGTTGAGTAATAGTACCAGTTACAACAGAAGTACAACCGTTTGCATCCGTTACTGTGAAGCTATATGGCCCTGCAGTACGAGTAAATGTACCAATAGAAGACGCCACGTAAGGAGCTGTACCACCTGTAGCAGAAACTGTTACTGTAGAGTTACCACCATTACATAAAATAGCTGTAGCTGAAGCAGCAGCAACCAAAGCTGTTGGTTGACCAATAACTACCGATGAAGATGTAGCAGTACAAAGCGTATTAGCTACTTCTCTTGCAGTAACTGTGTAAGTACCTGCAGGCACTGTAAACATAGGACTTGCTTGGAAAGTAGTACCGTTAAGGCTGTATTGAACAGCACCTGTTGCACCTGTTGCAGTTGCAGTAAGTGTAGTAGTTGCACCATTACAAAGTATTGTACCGGCGCTAGCTGTAACTGCAATAGTACAAACAGCAGCAGTAACTGTAGCCGTAGCCGTACCTGTACAACCGTTGGCTGTGGTAATAGTTACAGTATAAGTACCAACCGCTAAACCAGTAGCAGTTGCACCAGTTTGTACTGGAGTTGTGTTCCAAGAATAAGAATAAGCACCTGTACCACCTGTAGCAACCACAGTAGCTGTACCGTCTGTGCTAGCTGGCGAACTAGCTGAAGTTGTAGAAGTTGTACCAGAAACTACTGCAACCGGTGCAATAACAACCGGAGTAGCTGTAGCAGTACAAGTAGGATTAGCTACTTCTCTTGCGGTAACTGTGTAAGTACCTGCAGGCACTGTAAACATAGGGCTTGCTTGGAAATTAGTACCATCAATGCTATATTCAACCGATCCTACACCACCTGCACTTGCAGCAGTAAGGGTAGTTGTACCACCATTACAAGCTATTGTGCCTGCGGTTGCAGATGCTGTAATGGAGCATGCTGGAGCTGGGATTACTGTCATCGTTGTAGTGGAACCATTATCTGCAGCGTTATCACCATTTAAAAATCCAAGATCTGTTGAACAATCTAAGCCATCTCCAAATGCTAAATCACCACTTATCGTTGTCGGGCCACCAAGGCCATTTGCTGAAATTCTAATAATGGAAGTTCTTGTTGTATTTGCTGGTATAACATCAGTGTTATTACAAATAACAATTACACCAGGTTCATCACCATTAGCAAGAATGGACCAATTTGTAGCTAATAAAGTTTGTGAACCAGAGGCTAATGGAATACCAAAAGCATCAGGCACACTTATTATAGCTCTAACCCTTTGTGCTTGTATTGGGTTAGAACCGGTATTTCTAATACTAACGCTTAACTGAAGGACACCGCCTAAATTAACAACACCAGCATTGGCTGTTAATATGTTTATATTGGCATTAGTTGCTAATTGCGTCAATTGCGCTGAGGCATTCTTGAACACAAAGGATGTTACAAAAAGTAACAATAATAATTTTAATATTTTCATGATTTTTTTTTTATATTTTAAATATTTTATAGAATAGCTGAAAGACCTCTTAGTGTGCTATTGTTTCCTGGAGTAACATCACCACCACCAACAACATTTGCGCTTACACTTTGGTTCGTTCCTGCAGCCGTACCAGCATTTCTAGTTATTGTTAATCCCAATCGATTAACGCCATTCCTACCGATAATAGTACCGGGTTTTGATGTGATCACAATACTTGCTCCCTCATCAACAAAATTCCAATTACTATTTACTAGAACAGTAGAGCCAGATAATGTTGCAGTAGGGTTAAAGGTAACGGCCCAACCTGATGGTTTTGCGATATTAACAGTCACAGTACCATTAGTTGATCCACCACCGATTTCACCAAGTACAACCACTAATGGACGAGCTTGATTGGCACTAAACAATGCACTAACAGTCAATGAAATAGATAAATTTGCACCAGCAGATACTAAAGCTGGATTGGTAACTACTGCACCGACACCTGCATTCGGACGAAAATCAGCTAAATTTTCGTTCGCGTTCCAAGGATCTACTAATAAATCGCAAGTGTTCAAAGAGTCATTTGCATAAATTGCATTTGTACCTATTGTACGTGTTGGACCATTTTCATAAGCCAATGATTGCGTTCCACTAAAAGGTGAACCTGTTGAACCCCAACTAGTAGTAAAGTCACCAGCTATAATGTTATTTCTATATACTGCAGAATCTTCGTTGTAGTTATTTGAAGTAGATGCAGTTGGATTTGATCCTACTACAGCATCATCAACAAACAAGCCTCTCCAGTTGTTCATCAAAATACTGTTCTGTATTCTAAGATCAGAATTTCTTCTTACACGTGCCCCTCTTCTATGTAAAAGACCCGTTCCAGTTCCTAAAGGTGCTATACCAGGACCTGCATTGCTACCGCACCTAAAAGCACCAATTTGTGTAACGTTTAAAAATCTAGCACTTGTTTTTGGTAAAAGTCCGTCTATACCGGTACTGCTATTATCAGACTCAAAACCTTCAGATTGTGATTGATCAGAAGCATTTGCGTCTTTGATGCATAAAGCAAATTGTACTGTTCCACTATAACCGTTATCTGTATCTAAATCATCATCTAAGCCTCTGTAAGCTATTAAATGACTGGCGTTTACAGAACCACCAAACCACTCAAAAGAATCGTCTAATCCATAACTAGTTTGAACGTAGTCAATTACAGTTCCATTACCAACAGAACCCATGGTTAAGCTATTGATTTCATTGTTGTTAGAAAATATAAAACCAGCATATTCAATACGAACATATTTCAAAACACCAGAGTTATCAGCATCATCATTACCACCATGAAGATAACGAGGATCACCTACCGTCAAACCTTCAATTTGGTTAGACGTTCCTAAGTTATTCCTTGCGTTACCTAAAATCAATACACCACCCCAGTCACCTCGTTGTCTAGTGTTTTCAGGTCGGTTAGAGGTAAAGACAATTGGCCTACACTGTGTACCTTCAGCCAATAATTTACCACCTCTTGCTATTAGCAAAGATGAGTTTGTACCTACAGTACCACGAATTACCGTACCAGGCTCTATAGTAAGTGTAGCACCGCTGGAGACAGTTATAACGCCGCTTAACAAATAAGTGTTGTTTGCAGTCCATGTAGTGTTTGTTGTAATATCTGTATTTTGTGTTACGGTTGTTGCTGGGTACACTACTGCATTGGGGTTAAACTCTGCCCAACCTTCCGTCCACTGACGGGTTGGAGCCGGCGCAAATGCACCACGATAAGAAACTACTTCTTGCGCATTTGCAAGTATCATAGTAAATAACAAAAAAGGTAAAATTGATAAGATTTTCATTGTTTAATTTTTTAGTAAAAGTTAAATGTGTTTGGTTTTTTAAGGATTGATGTGTGGATGATAAACTGATTTTTTCATTTCATTGGCTGATGATTTTTAAAAGGTGAATAGATTTAGATTCATATTTTTCGAAATTCAGTTTTTAACTATCATGGCGAAGTAATTTTTGGAAACCAATACAGGAACAAACCATAACGTACGATATTGAAAATCAATAATTAAAATTTTAAAATAATCATGCTTTTCATTTTGAAACCTCTAAATGTTCTACATATAATTTTCTGTGGTAAAAATAGATTTTATGTTAAAAATTAAACGTTTTTTACCGTTATTAAAAGGTAACTAAATTGTGTTTTCTTTATGAAGTAATTGTTAACGATTAGTAATAACCTGAAGGAATTGAGGTGGAGCATTATATAAAAAAAATTGAGATACAACTTATTAATAGCAATAATCATTTGTTAATGAGCGGAAAACATTACT
>JBJXGJ010000119.1:0-2543 GCA_046153805.1 Ferruginibacter sp.
TGATTCAATTCAATTTATTATAGACAAAGGTGCTACTGTTCTCGCTGTTACTCCTGAAACAGGTGAGAATTTGCAGAAAACAGTTGAAAAAACAAAAGCCAGCTTTCCTATTATTGAAGACATGAACCTTGCCATTATGAAAAACTATAAGGTAAACTTTGCAGTTGATGAAAATACAGTTGTGAAATATAAAACATACGGAATTGATTTTGACAAAGTAAACGGAAACAATGGAACGAATTTACCGGTACCGGCAACTTACATTGTAGGGAAAAATGGCAAAATAAAATATGCTTTTTTCAATACAGATTATCGAATGAGGGCTTCTGTAAAAGATATTTTAACCCATCTGTAAAAAGTAAACTATTCCGCTTTTTTAAAAATTACAAACAACTCTGAACCCTGGCGGGGTCCCGCAGAATTATAGGATTCTGCCATTGTTTGAATATGGAATCTATCTAAAAACAACTGTTGGTATTCTTTTTTGGAACCGCCAAATGGTGGCCCACCGTCAAATGCTCTGTTAAAAAGCAAACCGACAAGTTTGCCATTGCTGCTCAAAAGTTCCGTCATTTTTAATACATATTCCTGTCTTAATGAGGGACGCAATGCACAAAAAAAAGTTTGCTCCAGTATCAGGTCAAAGGTTTGATTTAAATTAAAAAAATCGCCACAAATAATGTGTAACTCTTTCTTTAGATAAGGAGCAAATTGCAATTTTAATTTTTCGACCGGAATAGGTGAAATATCTATCAACGTTATGTTGGTAAAACCTTTTTCTAACAAATAAGCTACTTCATGGGCATTGCCGCAGCCAGGTATTAAAACGGATAGCTGTTTGTTTGTAAGCTGGTCAAAATATGCTTTTAATGGTGGAGAAACTCTTCCAAGATCCCAGCTCATTTCGTCGTTGCGGTATCTGTTGCTCCAATAATTTTCGTCCAGCAAGTCAGGTTGTTTTTTCACTGTGTTTTACATTTATGGAAATATTATTTTTACTCCATTCTATTTTATCTAAAAGTACCTGCTGCCTTACTTTACAATCGTTTTTTATGCAGATGGCACAGCTAAAAGTCATACAGGCATCAGAATGTACAAATATCTCCAGCGAGTCGCCATATTTTTTTCTTAACAAACCTGTAAGCTCATCTATTTCGTGGTGGGCCTCATTTACATTAAAATACCATGGTACGGTAAGGTGAGCATCTAAATGAAGCAGTGCACCATATTTAATTATGCGAAGATTGTGCATATCAACCCAATTCATCCGCCTGTTTTCGTTTAAGGTGGCAATCATTTCTTTCAGCAATGTTTCATCTGCCTCATCCATAATACCTGCAACAGAACTGCGTATAATTTTGTAGCCCGTGTAAGAAATAATTAACGCAAAGAGTATGGCAACAGCACTGTCTATCCAATAAACATTGGTAAAGTATAAAAGTATTAATCCACCAATAATGCCTGCTGTTGTATAAGTATCGCTCTTTAAATGTTTACCACTCGCAATAAGTGGCAGCGAATTGTTTTTTCGCCCGGTACGCTCACATACAACACCGGCAAGATAATTTACAGCGCCTGTTATTACAATTAAAAAAATACCCCAGTCCAGTTTATGAACAACTCTTGGCGAATTAATGTTTTTTGCCGCTCCATAAATGATCAAAATACCTGCTACAAAAATAAGGGTACCTTCTATTGCGGAAGAAATAAATTCAATTTTTCCGTGCCCATACGGGTGGTCGTTGTCTTTGGGCTTTGCTGAAACCAAAAGACTGTAAATACCGAGTAATCCTGCAACAATATTTACAATGCTTTCCAGCGCATCTGTAAGAATGGCCACTGAATGCGTGAGCAAATAAGCAGTGATTTTAATTACAAACAATACCACAGACAATGCAGCAATTCTTTTTTGTATAATAAGGTTTTGTGTGGTTGCCTGCATAGGGCGGCAAATATAAGAAACATAGATTCATGGCTCAATTATCAATTAAACCTGCATCGAAACCCAGCTGCTACCGACCGCAAATTTTTAATTTTTCAAACAATTATTATTTAGAGAATTTGATGGGCTTTAAATGATATTGTGTAGTTGGCTGTGGTTAAGATTTTAACTTTTAAAAACCGTTAAGATCAATTTCTCAAAGGAAACAGTTTGCGCAAATCAAATTGTTATGCGTCACCCCGCCAGCACTCTGCGTTTATCTTATCTTTATCATAACTCGACAGCTTGAAAATTATGCTAAAGACAGATGATTTGTAAAAAGTGTATGTGGTGCTGAAACAAGATTTATATCAAACTTTAGAGAAGGCTCAATCCTTGAACTTGCATTATGAATTCGGAAAGAAATTTGCCAACCTTCTGTGAGAGTTACTAATAATGTGGTTTGAGAATTTTCGTTATAGATAACTTCTATTAAACGATTTGGTAATTTCAGTTTTTGAATTTTCAACTTTGGTTTTACATCTTTGAAAGGTAGATTTAATGTGCCGTGCAAATTGTAAGCTTGAATTTCAACTTTGTTTTTACCTTTTATTACTTTATA
>JBJXGJ010000128.1:0-3811 GCA_046153805.1 Ferruginibacter sp.
GGATTATCCTGCAAGGGAAACGGTTGCCGTTAAAGGGCTTCCAAAAAATGTAAATATTGAAATCAGCGTAACAGCGTTTGTATAAAATGATATTAATTACTGCAAAAGTTCATCCCTATTTAATTGAAACCTTTAAAGCCAAAGGATATGAGGTATTGTACGAGCCGTCCATTAAGTATGATGAGTTGCTTGGTCGTATAAAGGATATTGTGGGGTTGGTTGTAACTACCCGTTTAAAGATTGATAAAGAAATAATAGACGCGGGACCATGCCTACAATGGATAGGCAGGCTTGGCAGTGGTATGGAATTGATTGATACAGATTATGCGGCTTCAAAAAATATTGTTTGCCTCAGCAGCCCCGAGGGCAATAAAAATGCGGTGGGAGAACATGCACTCGGGATGTTGTTAAGTCTGTCAAATAATATTAGAAAAAGCAGCGACGAAATTAAGGAAGGGCGATGGGTGCGAGATGAAAACCGGGGTATAGAACTTTCAGGCAAAACAATTGGCATTATTGGCTACGGAAACACCGGTGCGGCTTTTGCGAAAGTGCTGTCGGGTTTTGATGTAACGATGCTCGGGTACGATACCAACAAAAATGGTTTTGGCGGTATGTTTATCAGGGAGGCAGATCTGGAACAAATATGCAGGTATGCCGATGTCATCAGCTTTCATGTGCCGCTAAGTGATGATACAAGACACATGGCCAACGATGTTTTTTTTGATAAGTTAAAAAACAAACCTTTTATTATTAATACATCTCGTGGCAATGTTGTTGAAACAGCGGCCCTCATAAGAGCGTTGCAGCAAGGTAAAATAAAAGGCGCTGCGCTTGATGTACTGGAAAATGAAAAGCTGGAAACTTATTCCCCACTAGAAAAGGAGCAACTAGATTTTCTTTTGCAACAACAAAATGTACTGATTACCCCACACATTGCAGGCTACAGCAACGAGGCTTTTTTAAAAATGAGTGAGGTGTTAATTGCCAAACTTGAGCACCTTAATATTGCTTAATTTTAAGATTATCTAGGTTAGATTCCCTTATATTTGTATATCTACAACGCTCCCACAAAAAGGGGCGTTGTATTTTTTTTAGTAAAACTCAAAACGATTTTTATGTCAGACACAAATTACGTTACACAGGAAAATTTTGATAGAATTCAAATAGAACTTCATAGAATGAAAACGGTTGACAGGCCTGCCGCCAGTGCTGCCATTGCTGAGGCCAGAGAAAAGGGTGATTTAAAAGAGAATGCAGAATACGACGCCGCTAAAGAAGCGCAGGGATTATTGGAGGCTAGAATAAACAACCTTGAGGGTGTAATTTCTACTGCACGAATTTTAGATGAAAGCACCATTGATACAAGTCGTGTCAGCATCCTTACAAAAGTTACTTTAAAGAACCTAAGCACAAAAAAGGCGGTAACTTACCAAATTGTATCTGAAAACGAAGCAGATTTAAAATTGGGTAAAATATCGGTTACATCACCTATTGGTAAGGGATTATTAGGGAAAGTAAAAGGCGATGTGGCGGAAGTAAGTGTACCTGCTGGAATATTAAAATTTGAAGTGCTGGATATTTCTATTTAAATAAAAAAAACTGAACTTACAGCCCGTTGTTTAAAAGAGACACAGACACACCCTGCAGACTCAAAATTATTCTAGCACGACAATGAACTTTAAAAAATATTTGCCTTTTGAAAATTATATTATAACAAGCAAGTTATCTGTCGAAGAAGTCGCCAAACGTTTGGCTGAGAGTATTGAACCGAAAAAAAATCTTAGACTTTTTGTTTTTAATAGAGGCTCAAACAAGCCATACAAAGGTCAAATTTTAGGCGACACATTTACAATAAGCAGAATTATAAATTATAAAAATTCATTTTTGCCAGTTATTAGAGGGCACATTTCAACATTTCTAGGTAACACGCAAATAAATGTGAAGATGAGGCCGGTAACTTTTGTATTAATATTGATTTCACTTTGGTTAGGTATTGTCGGACTTGTTTGTTTGGGAATTATTTTGGTCGGACTTATTCAATTTAAGCAAGTCTTACAAAATGGATTTTCGCCAATGATTTTAATTCCTTTTGGCATGTTTCTTTTTGGTTGCCTATTGACAACTCTTCCATTCAAAGCAGAAAGCAAAAAATCAAAAGAGTTTTTAGATCGGCTATTTGAGGGACAAGAAAACCTTTAAATCGAAATTGCGTTTAGACAAAAGGCTGCCTACAACATTGGGTTTGCTGCAAGGCTGGCAGAACATTGGAGCAATGGTCATTTTATCGCTGTTATGCCTCATCAGGGCAGGACCTACATTGTTGGGTTTTTGTTTGTTAACCTGTACTTTTATGCCTTTAATCAGCAGCGGTTCCGGGCTGGACGAGCAATGAATTCCAGCCCTGCAGCAAGTCCTGCCCGTTAGTGGCCATTCCCCATTTTCTGGAAATTCGGAAATAATTTCTCTTGCCAACGGACGTTACAATCTCCATCTTTTATTAAATTTGAGATGGCTCTATGCGAGGCCGATTTAAGCATTGGTGGTTCAAAACCCCGAGTGCCATTCTGGTTGAAGTGTAATGCTAAAAATTTATTTTTAGTAGTTGATAATTTCATTGGTGCATATTAATTTATAGCCCGTTCAGAATAATTTCAAAATACGAGTACACTTCCTTAGAGCCATTTTATTCACTTCTAAATCAATTAAAAATGACAAAGAAAAAAATGGAACTAGACATTATCAATCCCAATTGTGCAGGGATAGATATTGGAAGTAAATCGCACTATGTTGCAGTAGGACAAGCACTCGAAGATGTAAAAGAATTTGGCGTTTATGCAGATGACCTTGTAGCCATTTGTTTACATTTAAAAGACCATGGCATTACTTCGGTGGCTATGGAAAGCACCGGAAATTATTGGCAAAATTTATTTGTAGAATTGGAACGACATGGGATGAAAGTTACATTGTGCAATGGCAAATTTACTAAACATGCCAAAGGTAAAAAGACAGATGTAAAAGATTGCCGTTGGATACAAAAACTACATGCTTTAGGACTTTTAACAAGCAGTTTTTTACCTGACCAAACTACTGAAGAACTGCGTACTTTTTGCAGGCAAAGAACCAATATCATTGACCTTGCTGCACAGGCATCAAACAAAATGCAAAAAATATTTGAAGCTCCTAAACTTTAGATTAGATGTAGTGGTAAATGACATTTGTGGCCTTACAGGCCTTGCTATCATTGCCGATATTTGTAAGGGAAACCTTGACCCAATAAGCCTAGCCAAACACCGTAATGGTAATTGTAAAAAAAGTGAAGAAGGAATTGCAAAAGCACTAAAAGGAAATAACAGAGCCGATTTTTTATTTGGATTAAAACAAGAATTCTGTGGTGCGATTAAATTTTAATGACCTTGGCAAACTGAGCGATACACTGGCTATTAATTTTTTAAGCTTATCACCCAGTGCTATGGCAAATGGCATTACAGATAAAACACTAAACAGGCAAGCAACAGAGCAGGCGGTGACAAGGCTACAAAAAGTATTTAACCGAAAAGCACCTATGGCCGGTACAACCCTGTTGTTAAATATTGTGAGATAATTTGAAGGAACATTAGAGAAGAAAAACTCTTTTCTAGTTAACAATGGCGATGCAGACTGGATTTCGGCATCAACATTTCTAAAAATCGAGTAGGAAGTAGGGGATTATTTCCCCCACTGTCCTCTCACACCACCGTACGTGCCGTTCGGCATACGGCGGTTTGTTAGAATAATGATGTCTGCAACGTGGTACGATTGTGATAATACC
>JBJXGJ010000135.1:0-5269 GCA_046153805.1 Ferruginibacter sp.
CGATAAGTACTGCAACTCTCGTTCGGGACTTCCACCCTAGAGCTTATTACCATGCCTGACACACCAAAAGAGGCTGTCTCAAAAATACGAGACAGCCTCTTTTATTTTTCTGATATATTTATCGCTGCTGCCTTTTATAAAAAATACAATTCTTAGAAACTGAAACAAAGCAAGTAAAAAATTGTTCTTGCATTAAATCTGCATTTTCTTCAAAATTCAACCCTACTAAACCTTCCCATTTTTTATTTCGTCCACCACTCCCGGATCAAGCAAGGTAGATGTATCTCCCAAATTGGACACTTCTCCCTCTGCTATTTTTCTTAAAATTCTACGCATTATTTTGCCGCTTCTTGTTTTAGGCAGGCCGGTTACAAATTGTATTTTATCAGGTTTTGCAATAGCACCTATCACCCTTGCTACAGTTGCTGCAATATCTAAACGGGTAAGCTTTTCATCTGCTGCATGCGAGCCGTTGTAAATTACATAAGCATAAATTCCCTGGCCTTTTATATCATGCGGATAGCCTACCACAGCACTTTCCACCACGCCTGCATGCATGTTAATGGCGTTCTCTACTTCGGCAGTTCCTATTCTGTGGCCACTTATGTTCAATACATCGTCTACCCTTCCGGTAATTCTGTAATTGCCATCGCTGTCTTTTAAAGCACCATCGCCGGTAAAATATAAATCATCGTAGGTGGCAAAATAATTTACCCTGCACCGTTCATGATCTCCCCAGGTAGTTCTTAAAATGCCGGGCCATGGCGCTTTAATACAAAGGTTACCTTTCAGTACTCCGTTCTCATCTTTTTCGGTTACTTCTTTTCCATTTTCATCTACCAGTAAGGGTTGCACACCAGGCATTGGCAAAGTAGCCCAACTTGGCTTTGCCGGGGTAATGCCGGCAAGGTTCGAGATTAAAGTTCCGCCCGTTTCTGTTTGCCACCAGGTATCTACAATGGGGCATTTTTTATGGCCGATATTTTCATCATACCAATGCCATGCTTCTTCGTTTATGGGTTCTCCTACCGTGCCTAAAATCTGTAATGAGGAAAGATCTTTTCCTTCCAAAGGTTTCAATCCATAACCCATCAAACTCCTAATGGCCGTTGGTGCGGTGTATAAAATATTTACTCTGTGTTTTTCTACAATATCCCACAACCTGCCTGCATCTGGAAAAGTTGGAATGCCTTCAAACATCAGCGAAGTGGCACCTGCACTTAGCGGCCCGTACAAAATATAACTGTGCCCGGTAACCCAACCGATATCTGCCGTGCAAAAATGTATTTGTCCCGGCTTGTAATTAAACACATTTATAAAAGTGTAGTTGGTCCAAACCATATAACCTGCTACTGTGTGTACGACGCCTTTGGGTTTACCTGTACTGCCGCTTGTGTATAAAATAAAGAGTGGGTCTTCTGCATCCATCTCTTCTGCTGCCCTGGTAACAACAGCCCCTCCTAAATCAACCCCCGAGGGGAGGACTTCACCTGCTTGAAAATTTTCGAATTTATTTTTTTCTTCCGGGGGTTCTCCTAGCTGCGCCTCCGCAAATTCCATTTCATCTTCCCACCACAAATCTCTTCCTTTAAGCATTGATACCGGCGTGCGAGTACGGGTGTACACAATTACTTTTTTCACTACTTTATTTCCTATCAATGCATCATCAATAACAGCCTTTAGCGGAATTATTTTTTCGCCACGGTAAACACCATCGCAGGTTACAATAAATTCCGCTTGTGCATCTTCCAATCTATCTGCAATACTTTGTGCACTAAAGCCCCCAAAGATTACAGAATGTATGGCACCAATTCTTGCACAGCCAAGCATTGCATACGCAAGCTCGGGTACCATGCCCATGTATATACATATACGATCTCCCTTTTTTACGCCATTGTTTCGCAACACCTGTGCAAACTGGCAAACCCTTTTGTGTAGGCGATTGTAGGTTACTGTTCTCGTTCTTTCATCTGGGTTGTTGGGCTCCCAAATAATGGCGGGTTCATCACCTTTTGTGGCAAGGTGCCTGTCAATACAATTCTCTGTAATGTTCAATTTACCACCCGCAAACCACTCAATTTTTGGGTCTTTAAAATTCCAGTTTAACACCTTGTCCCATTTTTTTCTCCATAGAAAATTTTCTGCAATGGAACCCCAAAACCCTTCGGGATAATCTACGCTTTTTTTATAATCGTTGTGGTATTGTTCTAAAGAATTTATTTGATACGGATATGTCATATTCATTTTATTGGGGGCTATTAAGCTTCGGAATATATTTTACCATTTAACCGGGCTACCTGCCTACAGGGAGGAAGGCCCGTTGCAACCTGCCTGCAGGTCGGCGGGTTCCGTAGCCTTTTTGCATTATTTCTTCTTTCAACTTTTACCAAGTTCTATTTTAAAAATGCAGATAATAAAAATCGAAAATCTCCCTCAGCAAATTAATATATTTATAGCACTTAACATCAACAACGCTTTACTACAACTTAAAATGGCTTATGGCAACCGATGACACAAAAGGCATTGAGAAAGTAATTTTTTCATCGTCGCTCGATACACTCATTGAGTGGTACGATTTTTATATTTTCGGCATGCTTGCCAAAACGATTGCTTCACAATTTTTCTCTGAAGGGAACGATACGCCTGCACTGCTAAGTACCCTCGCCATTTTTGGTGCAGGCATTTTAGTTCGCGGACTAGTGCAGAAATGAGGCGTGGCCTTTGTGAGCCAGCTTTCCTCCGCAACGGCGGAACAAGTCGTGTGGCCATATAATTATACATCCAAAGCAAAACATATTCTGAAATTAGAAGCACGACTTGTGCCGTCATTACGGCAGATTCCTTTGCCCCTACTAGCGCAGATATCTGGCGCAGAAATGAGGCGAGGCCTTTGAGCGGCGGCTTTCTGTGCGGCCCTATTATTAAGCGTCTAAAACAAAAATATCTTTTAGAATTACCGCACAGATACCCTTCAGCACTTTTGCTTGGCTGCATATCTGCGCTAGAGTATGCTAGAGTATGCAACAGTTTTCTGTGCGGCGCTATTAAACTTCTAAACAACACCCCTTGTTAAATGAACCGCACAGATACCCTTCAGCACTTTGCTATTCTGCATATCTGCGCTAGAGTAACCTAACACTAGAAATCTCTACGAATCACTTCATGCTTTTGTAAATTTACATACTAGCGCAGATATATAGCACATACTAGCGCAGAAATGAGGCATGCCCTACTAGCGCAGATATCTAGCCCCCTAATAGCACCTACTAGCGCAGAAATGAGGCTAGGCCTTTGAGCGGCGGCTTTCTGTGCGACCCTATTATTAAGCATCTAAAACAAAATATCTTTTAAAATTACCGCACAGATACCCTTCCGCACTTTTGCTTGGCTGCATATCTACGCTAGAGTATGCCTTGGTGCCATAGCTTTCTGTGCGGCACTATTATTAAGCATCTAAAACAAAACCCATTCTTAAATTTAGTCCCTACTAGCGCAGATATCTCCCTAATAGTGCAGATATCTAGCGCAGAAATGAGGCGTGGCTTCTGTGCGTCGGCTTTCTGTGCGGCGCCATTATGATACATCTAAAACAAAATCCCTTCTTTAATTTACCGCACAGATACTCTTCCGCACTTTTGCTCTGCTGCATATCTGCGCTAGAGTATGCTTTATTCCGTCGGCTTTCTGTGCGGCCCTATTATTAAGCATGTAAAACGAAACACCCTATTTAATTAGCCGCACAGATACCCCTACACACTTTTGCTCTGCTGCATATCTGCGCTAGAGTAAACTAATGCTAGAATTCTCTACGAATCATTTTATGCTTTTGTACATTTACCTATGAGCAAAAAATATAAGTTTACAGACAACAGCAAATTGTATTTTGTAAGTTTTGCAGTAACTAACTGGATAGATCTTTTTATAAGAAATGAGTATAGAAACATTTTAATTGACAGCATCAAACATTGTCAAAAAGAAAAAGATTTGGAGTTGTATGGGTGGTGTATAATGACGAGCCATGTGCATTTAATAATTGGTACAAGAGGCAATGCGCTCAGCAATATTATGAGAGATTTAAAAAGACACACATCAGAAGAATTGCACAAAGCCATAGCAAACAATAAAACAGAAAGTAGAAAAGAATGGATGTTATGGATGATGGAAAGGGCAGCAAAAAAAACAAGCAATGATGCAAAATTTCAATTGTGGCAACCCGAAAACCATCCGATAGAATTGAGTACCCAAAAAATAGCCTGGCAAAAATTAGATTACATACACTACAACCCTGTGGAAGCAGGTTTTGTAAAAAACAGCACGGATTGGTTGTATAGCAGTGCAGTACATTATAATGGTGGCGAGGGTTTACTAGATATTATACTTTTAGATCCGATGATTATCTAGTATTAAAAATTCCATCACCCTTTAGCACTATTACAAATTTGCTGTAACCAGCCAGTTTCGTTTTGCCGGCATCATATCTAACAGATGAAAAGCCTCCGTTGTTATCAAGCGAAACATGTCCCCCAAATAAACCGTGGCTGGCAGCATCCACTCGCATTTTCGCAGAAGATTCTCCACCCATTACCGTGTCATTCACAACGTACCATTTTGCTAAATCGGTTTCCTTTGTAAAATCAAATATCACTAGTAAGTTCATCATTGTACAGATTATTGTTGAAAAAATTGTACTTATTATTTTTTAAATTATAAATTGTGTAAGGCATGTTGCTTTAAGATATTTTTGTAAATCTGCGCCCGTTACTTATCGCCTGAGCTATATTAGGTATTTTCCATATTACATTGTTTCGAGTAATAAATATTTAATCCAGAAAACATATTTCAAACAGCCATTTAATATTCTTACTCAAAATAATAAGTTATCATTTAACTTTTTAATACATACAAACAACCTGAATTGCAGTAAAAGCAGATATGTAAAATATCGCTTAAAAATAAGTGCAACATCACATTTTTATAAGCAGAAAAAATTAAAAAGAGCCAAACAAACCTTCCCCATTAAATTTGTAGAACGGACAACATAGAATGCTGTTCCCGAACGACGATGATAAAAATAATTCTCTTTACTTTTTTACCTTTTCAATGTTTTTCGTAAATGAACAATAAAGATTATCCAATTTATACAGGAAATGATCTGGGCGTTTTTTACAGCCCTTTATCAACTACGTTTAAAGTGTGGGCGCCAACAGCAAACACAGTATCGTTGAGGCTTTATAAACAGGGAACCGGCGGTATGGCCTTCAAAGTGATT
>JBJXGJ010000137.1:0-4412 GCA_046153805.1 Ferruginibacter sp.
TTTCACTTCAATTGGCCATGCATCATTTCCAAAAACAACGATATCAAGCGTATCTTTTGGATACTTTGTTTTTATCAATTCTGCCAACGCCATCGCTACTTTCTTTGCAGGGGTTATTCTGTCTTCCCCGTACAATATCATAGAATGAGAAATATCGATCATGAGCACCGTGCTCGTCTGCGATTTAAAATCTGTTTCTCTAATTTCCAGATCATCTTCCTGCATTCTAAAACTATCAATACCATGGTTTATCTGTGCATTTCTTATTGATGAAGTAAAGTCAATCTGCTCCATGCTGTCCCCAAATTGAAAAGGCCTGATTTCAGGGTTTATCTCATCTCCTCCTCCAGGTTTAAAAGTTTGGTGGTTGCCCGACTTTGTTTTTTTAAGCTTCCCAAAAATCTCTTCAAGACTACTTTTTCTTATAGTCTGTTCTGTTTTAGCAGTAATCTTTATTTCGCCTGTTTGGTTATTCTCGTCTATGTAACCTTTCTTTTTTAAATCTTCTAAAAAATCCCCAATACCATATTCATTATTGGTAAGTTTATATTCCTTGTCTAATTCATTCATCCATTGCATTGCTTCGTTAAAATCACCGCTTGTATACGTAAGAAGCTGAGTAAAAACCTTCAACAGTTTATCAAACCCTGTTGGTTCTTCAGACGAAGGATCATATTTAGAAAAATTAAAACCACGCATGGGGATTCTCTATTTTAATGTGAAGAAAAGAAACCTGAGGTTGTTGTGCCCTGTTTCAATAAAAGCGGTTGCTGCTTCTAATAATCCAATTACTTTGCCATAAAGTTAGCACTGTCAATATTGCCGAACTATCGTAATGCGGAATAGAAAATATTTTAACACACAAGAAAAAATTGATGTATTAAAAAGCCCCATCCAAAAAAGGAACGGGGCTTTTTTAAATATTTAATAAGAATTAAGGTTTTGCAGTATCCACTGGTTGTGTATTGATTACTTTCGGATTTTCATTTACAGGAGCAGCTTGCATTTGTTTAAACTGTTGCTCCATCTGCAACAACCCTCCCAATAACTGACTGTTTCTTTCCTCTTCATATCTCATTCCTTCTCTTTTGTTATCAGACAGGCTCTCATAATAGGCAGCCTGTTGTTCCATATCTTTTTTAAGTGCCGCCGTAACTTTTGTTATTAAGGTCGAGTCTCCGGCTTTATAAGCAGCAATTAAAAATTGTAGTGAGATCTCGTTTTGCTGCTGGCGACGACTGATCATTCCATAAGGCATATTGGCTTCCGAAATTCCCTTATCTGATTTATTCAATAATTTTTTAGCATCCTCCTTTCTACCGCCATCTGCTAAATTACTTGCAGCTTGTGCGTATGCTAAACGTATAGAGTTAAGGTGTCTGCGATTTTCTTCATCAAAATAAACGCCTTGCTTATCAGCGCCACCAAAAACAAATTTGTTTATCATTTTATCCATCACCCAGTCTTTGTTTACATCACCATTCATAACCGGTACCAATCTGTAAGAAAG
This sequence comes from Ferruginibacter sp., assembly GCA_046153805.1. Lineage (GTDB taxonomy): Bacteria > Bacteroidota > Bacteroidia > Chitinophagales > Chitinophagaceae > Ferruginibacter. Next base: position 1,511 of record JBJXGJ010000137.1, read on the forward strand.
ACCATCCTGGCGAAGAAACTGCTGAAAGCCAAGTTCGCCGTAAGGAGAAGTAAAATATATTGGGCGTTTCCATTTGTTTGCTGCTATCACATTTAAAATAGCTGCATCGTTTTTATACAAAACATTCTTAGGTATTTCAAACTGCATAGCAGGAAGTACAGAGTCGTTTGCATTGACAGTACCGTTTTGTTTTACCAACGCTATATCTACCGGCACAAAAACTTTTTTACTTGGAAAAACATTTAATACACTTCCATCTCTCCCCTGCTCTGTTTTTGTGGGATCGTCGCTTCCTGCATAGTCTTTCATCATGCTATACAGATCCATAAATTTAGTAGGGTCTATATCTGGCTGTGGTGCGTTGTAAACAACATCTCTGTTAGATCCCCTGATTTGTTCTGCACTCCATATCGGATCAATTGGATCGCTCTGGTTTACTTTGTAACGTAGTTGGTTAATGTACCAGTCTGTACCCATTAAACTCGTATTTATAACACGAATATCAGGTCTAATTCCCAACACTTCCTGCGCATACCAAAGTGGATAGGTATCGTTATCACCAAAAGTGAATAATAGGGCATTTGGTGCACAACTTTCCAGGTAATCTGTTGCAAGATCAGGTGCCATCGTTTTCTGGCTTCTATCGTGGTCGTCCCACTCCTGCGAAGCCATTATAACCGGCACAGCAAGCAGGCAAAGAATACCTGCGGCGAGTGATGCATTTTTGGCGCTTTTTAAAACAGGTATCAACAATTCTTTTACATACAACACGCCTAGGCCAATCCATATAGCAAATACATAAAACGAACCTACAAAAGCATAATCTCGTTCACGTGGTTGGTTACCCGCCATATTTAAATAAATTGATATTGCTATCCCAGTAAAAAAGAAAAACAATCCTACAACCAATGCGTCTCTTTTATCGTTCTTAATTTGAAAAAATAAACCCATTATCCCGAGGATGAATGGTAACATATAAAGCTTGTTATTGGCTTTATTATTTTTAACGGTATCAGGCATTTTATTTTGATTACCCAACCGAATATTATCATAAAAGCCGATCCCAGATTTCCAGTTACCATCTCTCACATTACTCATCTGTACACCTTGTACATCATTCTGTTTTCCGGCAAAATTCCACATAAAATAGCGCCAGTACATCCAGTTTATCTGATAGCTGCCAAAGTACATAATATTTTCACCCATACTTGGTGCCCGCTCGTAAGTTCCATCTTTATTTTTTCCAATTCCGGCAAAATCTGCATAGTAATCTGCGTGACCCTGGTCGTTGCTTTGGTCCCACATTCTTGGGAAAAAATGTTTGTCTTCCGGTGCATATACATACTCTACTTTCCGCCCTTCTTTTTCATATTTATCGCCTGCTTTTATATAGGTTTCTGTAACTTTCGAATCCTGTATCTGGGCTGTAAAGTCCTGTCCAAAAAGTATTGGCCAATCTCCATATTGCTCACGAGATAAATAACTCATAAGGTTTACCGGGTTATCTACTTCATTCATATCTACAGCTACGTTGGCGTTGCTGCGCACTAAGGTTGTAGAGTAAGAAGCAAAGCAACCAAGTGTTATAAACAGAAAAGACCACATACCCAACTTTAATAAGTTCCAGTTGTTTTTATGTGCCATTTTTAAACCGAACCACACCACTGCAATCAGCATGATAAAGAAAAAGGCAAAGCCTGAGAAAAATGGCAAGCCAAAATCATTTACAAATAAAACATCAAAAATACCCGCACCTTTTACCGTCCATTGTATTAATGCTTTTTGTGCAAGCCCGGTGATGATAATACTTACAATAAAGGCAAAAAACGTTTTCCACGGTGTTACAGTATATCGCTTATAAAAATATATCATAGATAATGCGGGTATCGTCAATAGGTTTAATAAATGCACACCTATTGATAAGCCCATCAGAAAAAATATCACAATAATGTATCTGTCAGCTTTGGTAAAATGTCCTTTAATACCCATAGCATGTTCGTCCGTTACTTCATTTTCCCACTTAAGCATTAACCAAAAAATAAGTGCTGTAAAAAAAGAAGACAGTGCGTACACCTCACTTTCTACAGCATCATACCAAAAAGTATCTGAAAATGTATAGGCTAATGCGCCAACTACACCTGCCGCCATAATACCGATAATTGTTCCGGAATTGATTTCATTGCCTGCTTTTACAAATATTTTCTTTGCAAAATGGGTAATTGTCCAAAACAAAAACAAAATGGCAAAACCACTCGCAAGCGCACTCATCAGGTTGATCCCTGTTGCTGCATTGGCAGGCCCAAACGGGGACATAAACAAACGTCCAATAAGTACAAAGAAGGGAGCACCAGGTGAGTGAGGTATTTGCAGTTTGTATGCACTTGAGGCAAACTCGCCGCAATCCCACAAACTGCCGTTCTTTTCCATTGTTAAAATGTAAACAGAGCAAGCAATGATGCAAATTACCCAGCTGGTAATATTGTTAATGCGTTTAAAATTCATGTTTTAGTAGTTAGTTATAAGGTCGCAAATATAAGTATGTTTAACCGTGGGCAAAAGTGTAAAACTTATTTTTACAAAAAAAATATGCTAAGATTTGGGTGCAAACAGCGTTATTACATTTTAAATGTCAGACACTTATAAAACCGCTCATAAGAAAACTAGCGTTTGACGCTATATTTGCTTTCCTTAAAAAATGAAAAAATCTTTTATTCAATTACATATTGCGGTATTTCTTGCAGGCTTTACGGCTGTTTTAGGAAGGCTGATTTCTTTAAATGAAGGATTGCTCGTATGGTATCGTTTACTCATAACGGTTGCAGTCCTTGCAGCAATAATGTTTTTTAACGGAGAATTTAAAAGAATTGCCTGGAAAGACATACTGCGCATGGTTGCAGTTGGC
>JBJXGJ010000152.1:0-8621 GCA_046153805.1 Ferruginibacter sp.
ATACAGGTGAGTGCATGGGTATGAAACAGTTTATGGAATTAATTCACGAAGAATTTCCTGATGTTAAGTTTGGATATTTTAATCCATCAATAGAAAGAATTAAGGGGGATTATGAAATGGATTTTGCGCATTAATTAGTTGCGCTTATATTTATTAAATGATACTGCTTCCAGATAACTCGCAAAGGGCCAAAAATATCATAATTGCATTTTATGTTGCAGGGTTTGTTCAAATAGCGTTTATGATATCTTCCTTTATGCAGTACAACCTGCTAAAAAGAATGAAGGCAGGTAATTTTACCCAAGCAGAAGCTACAGCAAACGATGTGCGGCACCAAGCCATTGCAATTGCTAACCTCGGTTTATATATCGTTTGTATTGTTTTATTTATCATGTGGTTTAGACGCGCCTATAACAACCTCAATTTATCTGAGAGGGCAAGAACCAAATATTCTGACGGCTGGGCAGCAGGTGCTTGGTTTGTGCCTTTCTTAAACCTTGGCCGCCCTTTTCTTATGATGCAGGAAATATGGGAGAAAACACAGGAGGCCACCCATAATTTAATAAACTATAAAAGCGGAAAAATTATTGGCTGGTGGTGGGGCATATGGATCGTTAATAACATTGGTACGAACTTTATAAACCGTTACTTTAAAGAAAGCAATATCGAAGAAATAATAACTTCCACAATGGCTACTTTAATTTTTAATTTTATTGAAATGATTGCGCTTGTGCTCATTATTATTATCGTGAAAAATGTAGCTGCCTTTGAAAATAATCTGCAACAATCGTTAATGCAGGTTGAAGAAACAGAAAGCGAGGATAAACTTAATTTTTTGATGTAATGCAGTTTTAAAAGTGGTATTTCCGCCAACACAGTTTACAACAAATGCCATAAAGGACCGAAGGAGAAAGTATCTTTTCTTTATTAAAACGGTGCCGAATTACCGTCAAAAAAAAGCACAATAATTTTTTTAATTAGTGTAGAGGACAGTCTCAAAAAAGGCCAAGCTGGTGCTAAAAAGCATAACAGCAGCTTGGAAAGAAAATGCTAGGATAAATTTTCTAACGGGTTATTCCACTTTGGTTATCTTGATAATGTTTGTAGGCAAATGCATGGCAACAGGCGTGCTTCCTGTATTTACAACAATATCATCTTTGTTTACAAAACCTCTTTGTTTAAGAATATCTATCTGGTCAAAAATAATATTATCAAGGCTTTCTTCTTCTCCATAATAAAAAGCACGTACACCCCAGCTAAGACTTAGCTGGCTTATTAATGTTTTCTCCTTACTAAAAATATACAGAGGTGATTTTGGCCTGTAGCTGCTCAGCATAAAGGCAGTATATCCGCTTTGTGTCATTCCGATAAGTGCAGCTGCCTGCCCATCTTTTGCTAGTTTGCAGGCACTGTAACAAATTGCATCACTCACAAAAGATGGTGAGTGGGGTTGTGGTGTAAGTATATCATCACGGTCATAATCATACACTGTTTTCTCTACTTCCATTATTATTTTGCTCATGGTTTCCACTACCAGGGTAGGGTAAAGTCCTGTAGCCGTTTCGCCGCTAAGCATTACCGCATCTGCACCTTCTAATACGGCGTTGGCAACATCACTTACTTCACTTCTGTTTGGCTTTGTGCGGTCCAGCATGCTTTCCATCATTTGGGTAGCCACAATTACTGGCTTTGCCCGGTGCATACATTTTCTGATAATATCTTTTTGTATAACCGGTACCTGTTCAATCGGCACTTCAACACCAAGATCACCACGGGCCACCATAACGCCATCACTTTCTACAATGATATCTCTGAGGTTCTTTAAGGCCTCGGGCATTTCTATTTTTGCAATAACTTTTATTTTGCTGTCGTTTGCTTTTAAAATCTTTTTTAGGTTGATAATATCTTCTGCCTTTCTCACGAAAGACAGCGCCACCCAATCCAATTTTTGAGCAATAATAAATTCGAGGTCAGCAAAATCTTTTTCAGTCATAGATGGCATTGTAAGCGCACTATCCGGTAGGTTTACACCTTTTTTAGGGGTAAGCACACCACCCAATGTAACCCGCATTAAAACTTCTTTATCATTCAACACCCTTACAACACTTAATTCCATTTTACCATCATCCAAAAAAATACGCTCACCAACTTTTACATCGGTAGTAAGGTTGGGGTATGATACATATATCTTTTCATTGGTACCAACCATTTTTTCGATGGTAAAAATAAATTCGTCAGCTTCTTTTAAAAGCAGCTTTCCATTTTCAAGATCACCAACACGCAACTTTGGCCCTTGCAAATCGCCCAATAGTGCAATATTGTATGGCTCTTCTTTTATAATTTTTCTCACATTGTTTATTACTGCAAGCTTGTCTTCGTGAGAGCCATGAGAAAAGTTTAAACGAAACACATTTACACCAGCCCTTACAAGCGATAACAGTTTTTCGTAAGTGTCGCATGCCGGGCCCACCGTTGCTACAATCTTTGTTCGTTTTTGAGAATGTGCAATGCCCGCCTCCTTATCCATATTAGTATGCAGATACTTCTCTAAATTTTTAGCCATTATATAAGTGTCAATTTATTTTTAAATGTTGGTTTTGGTTATTAATTCCGGCTTTTGCATTTTTGTTTATCTTAAAAGCACGCCCGTCCATTTACGTTGCCAGTATTTTTACAATCTTCATCCATTCTTCGCTTATGCGTTGTTTCTTTTTTACCGCTTCGTCCAGCGGCGTATAATTCATTTTATTATTAACAATACCAATAAAAACATTAAACTTTCCTTCCATCAGGCATTCAATGGCATGGTAACCCATTCTACTTGCGATAACCCTGTCAAAGCAACTAGGCGAGCCTCCTCTCTGTATATGCCCCAAAATACAGACCCTAAGATCCTGATCAGGTATTTGTTTTTTTATATGTTTTGCTAATTCATCAGCACCACCAAATTCTTCACCCTCGGCAACAACAATCAGATTGACGAGTTTTTTTCTACCCTGCTTTTCTTTTAAAGACGAAACCAAATCTATGTAACTTGTTTTTCTCTCCGGTATTAAAATGTGCTCTGCGCCAGTTGAAATACCACTGTGCAACGCAATATATCCCGCATCTCTCCCCATCACTTCTATAATAAAAAGTCTGTCATGCGCATCTGCAGTATCTCGTATTTTATCTATAGCTTCTATTGCAGTATTTACAGCAGTATCAAAGCCAATGGTAAAGTCAGTACCTGCAATATCTTTATCAATTGTACCGGGTAGGCCGATGCAGGGAATATCGTATTCGTTGCTAAAAATCTGTGCGCCTCTAAAACTTCCATCACCACCAATAATTACCAAACCTTCTATGCCATGTTTTTTTAGGTTTGAGTAAGCAAGCCCTCTGCCTTCTTTGGTTAAAAATTCATTTGATCGGCTGGTTTTTAAAATGGTACCACCCCGTTGTATTATGTTTGCTACGCTACGACTTTCCATCTTCTGAATTTCGCCTTCTACCATGCCACTATAACCACGCATAATTCCATAAACTTCCATTCCATTGTAAATGCCGGTTCTTACAACAGCACGTATAGCTGCATTCATGCCCGGGCTATCGCCACCACTTGTAAGTACTCCGATTTTTGTTATTTTTTTTTTCATTTATCTCCTATTCAATTTAAATTTTCATTTTTCACTGCAGAAACAATTGTAAACTGGGTTTTCGCAGAGTTCTCATTAGCACTTTAGCAAATTAGCAAATTGTCTGCTACATTCTCTCCGGCACTTCTGCACCTAGCAATTGCATCCCACTTTTTAAAATAGTAGCTGTGAGCATAGCCAATTGTAAGCGCAAATTTTTCTTTTCTTCATTTTCGGCATTACCGATAGATAATTCACTGTAAAACGAATTAAATGTTTTTGCTAAATGAAAAATATAAGCCGCAACTTTTGATGGATCCATTTCCTTTGCTGCCTCTAATAAAACAGAAGGAAAACGCTCTGCAACAACGGCAATATCCTTCTCACTTTTCAGCAATGTTGTAGATACCTTTTTTGAAACATCGTATTCTTCCTTTCTTAAAATGCTCTTTATGCGTGCATAAGTATATTGTACAAATGGTCCCGTGTAACCATGAAAATCTATTGATTCCTCGGGGTTAAAAATCATTTTCTTTTTTGGATCAACCCTCAGCAAATAAAATTTCATCGCCCCTAAGCCAATGGTATTATAAAGCTCTACCAATTCATCTGCTGTGAAATCTTTTACTTTGCCGAGTTCTTCTGTATGCCTGCGAGCAGTATTTATCATTTCATCCACCAATTCATCGGCATCTACAACCGTTCCCTCTCTGCTCTTCATTTTTCCGCTTGGTAATTCTACCATACCATAGCTTAAATGATGTATGGTATCCGCAGCTGAGACCCCAAGTTTTTGCGCCATCAACTTCAGCACTTTCATGTGGTAATTTTGCTCATCACCAATTACATAGATGCTTTCGTCCATATGGTATTCATCATTTTTTTGTTGTGCCAAGCCTATATCTTGCGTTATATAAACACTTGTGCCATCTTTCCGCAATACCAGTTTTTCATCAAGGCCATCAGCAGTCAAGTCTATCCACACGCTTCCATCTTCTTTTTTATAAAAAACTTCTTTTTGCAAGCCTAACTCAACAATTTTTTTTCCAAGTAAATAAGTATTGCTTTCATAATAGGTTTTGTCAAAATCGCTCCCTATGTTTTTATAGGTAACATCAAAACCTTCATAAACCCAACCATTCATTGTTTTCCACAATTCTATCACTTCGGGGTTTCCCGCTTCCCAATCTTGCAACATCTGCTGGGTAGCCAGCATAATTGGTGCCTGCTTTTCAGCATCTTTTTGGGTTATTCCGGTCGCAACAAGGGCTGCAACTTCAATTTTATATTCGTCGTTAAACTTTACATAGTATTCTCCCACTAAATGGTCTCCTTTTGTACCCGTACTTTGGGGCGTGGCACCATTGGCAAATCGTTGCCAGGCAATCATACTTTTGCAAATATGTATGCCTCTGTCGTTTACAATACAACTTTTAAATACTTTGTAACCACATGCCTTTAAAATTTCAGCAACAGACCAGCCTAAAAAATTATTTCTTAAATGACCCAGGTGAATAGGTTTGTTGGTATTGGGCGACGAATATTCCACCATTACCTTTTTACCGTTTAAAGGATGTTTTCCAAAACAAATATCCTGGTGGTTATCCTGAACAATCTGTAACCAATAGTTATCGGCTACAGTTATATTTAAAAAACCTTTTATAATATTAAAATTGGAAAATAATGTGGGAAATGCGGACGTAATTTCGTTACCGAGCTCATTTCCGAGAGATTCAGGGTCTTTTTTGGTAGTTTTTAACAATGAGAATAAAACCACGGTGTAATCTCCTTCAAATTCCGGTTTTGTTTCGTTGATCTGAAAATCTTTCTGGGTAAACGGTTGGTTGTATAGGTTGGTTAAAGTTTTTACTACTGCGTCTTGCAGTTTATTTACAATGCTCATGTCGTCAAAAATAATGAAAAGAAGATAAAAAGCCTAATTGAACAGATTTAATAACACTACTGATGGGTTGCAGTGTATTAAAAACAGCAGCTAGTGCTTTCTCATATAAACATTTTTGCCATTCTGTTGGCGTACTTACAGAATTATAAATTATTAAATACCAATTATTATTTTATTAATTACTTTTGCGCCCATTTTAGATAATTATGATTAGTGTAAATAACGTAACCCTTGCTTACGGCAAAAGGGTTCTTTTCGATGAGGTAAACACCAGTTTTACAAAAGGGAACTGTTACGGAGTTATTGGTGCAAATGGTGCTGGTAAATCTACGTTTCTTAAAATAATAAGCGGTGAGTTGGAGCCAAATAAAGGTACTGTAAGTATATCGCCCGGAGAAAGAATGGCGGTGCTTGCACAGAACCAGTTTGCGTTTGATGAAATTACCGTGTTGAGCACCGTTTTGATGGGACATGCAAAAATGTGGAAAGTGCAGCACGAAAAAGATGCGCTTTATTTGAAAGAAGATTTTAGTGAGGCAGATGGCATAAAGGCAGGGGAGCTGGAAGAACAGTTTGGCGAAATGGGTGGCTATACCGCTGAAAGCGACGCCGCTACCTTATTAAGTGAGTTGGGGGTGAAAGATGAATTGCACCAGGTTTTAATGAAAGATATAAGTGCAAACTTAAAAGTGCGTGTATTACTTGCGCAGGCTTTATTTGGTAACCCGGATATTTTGCTGTTGGATGAGCCTACCAATAACCTGGACGTAGAAACAATTGCTTGGCTGGAAAACTTTTTGGCAGATTATCAAAATATTGTATTGGTAGTGAGCCACGATCGTCACTTTTTAGATGCTGTGTGTACACATGTTGCAGATGTGGACAAGGGGAAAATAAAAATTTATACTGGTAACTATACATTTTGGTACGAGAGTTCTCAACTTGCTGCTAGGCAGGCATCTGATAAAAATAAAAAGGCAGAAGAAAAGAAAAAAGATTTGCTTGAATTTATTGCCCGTTTCTCAGCCAATGCAAGTAAGAGTAAGCAGGCAACCAGTAGAAAGAAGGCTTTGGACAAATTGGTTTTTGAAGACATTACGCCAAGTAGCCGTAAATACCCTGGCATTATATTTAAGCCCGACAGAGAAGCTGGCAACGATATTTTAAATGTAGAAAATCTATCCAAAAAAGTAGATGGCAAATACCTTTTCAAAAACTTGAATTTTGATATTCAAAAGACGGATAAAGTTGCATTTCTTAGCCGTGATCCGATGGCGCTTACTACCTTTTTTGAAGTAATAAATGGAAAAGTAAAGCCTGATTCGGGAACTTATACCTGGGGTACAACTATTACTACTGCGTATTTACCAAATGATAATAAGGAATTTTTTGAGGGCAGCGATCTTAATTTAATGGATTGGCTTCGCCAATACGTACCAACACAAACCAAAGATGTTGATGAAGATTTTTTGAGGGGTTTCTTAGGTAAAATGTTATTTACCGGAGAAGAAATTATGAAAAAAACGAAGGTGCTGAGCGGTGGAGAAAAAGTTCGATGTATGTTAAGTAAGATGATGTTACAAAATCCCAATGTTCTGATGCTTGATGAGCCTACAAACCATTTGGATCTGGAAAGTATTATTGCATTTAACGATAGTATGGTAAATTTTCCTGGTGTTGTACAACTGTCAACACACGATCACCAGTTTATGGAGACTGTAGCCAACCGTATAATAGAAATTACGCCGAAGGGTATGATTGATAAATTAATGACCTACGATGAGTACCTGGCAGATGAAAGAGTAAAAGAAGTAAAGGCGGAATTGTATAGCTAAAATGTTCGAGGTTCAAGGATTGTAGAACTTTACGCTCTACTATAAAATTGTTGTCTGTGGTCTGTCTTCCGTGGCCAGGTGTCTGTCGTCGATCACTCTTTATTTAAAAATAAATTACGCTTACCCCCATTGACTTTTCTTACAAATATTATTGATGCTTTTTATCCGCCTTTTAGGAAGATAATGCCCTTGCAAACCTTTAGGTATGCGGCTTGTGGCAGCGGTAACACACTTATGGGACTTACTATTTACTATGTTGCTTTCCATTATATTTTTATACAGGAAAACGTATCTTTTGGATTGCTCGTTTTAAAGCCTCACAATGCCGCATTGTCTGTGTCTTCTCTTGCCACTTTTGCAGTGGGTTTTTTTCTGAATAAATATGTTGTCTTCACATCTTCAAGTACAAAGGGGCGCATTCAGCTTTTTCGGTATTTTCTTTCCTTCTTTGTAAACTTGGTACTTAACTATTTGTTGTTGAAGGTTTTTGTGGAGTATTGGCAGATTGATGCATTTATTGCTCAGGTAATTACCACCTTTATCATTATTACGGTAAGCTATTTAACGCAAAAGCATTTTACATTTAAAGATGCATAAAATTTCTATTAGTATAAGGAAATAAATATTTCTTTACTATTTTTTATTTTGGCTTTATATATTCGGTTCATTAAACTCCATCTGTCATTTGGCGACCATATTAAAATGGGAAATTGAGGGAAGTACTTATGCAAAAAAGGGTACTGGAAATAATAACCCGAAAGGGCACTTACTTTTGATTTTTTTATAACGGTTGCTAATTGACGTATTACGGACTTCATTGAGTCCTGATCAATTAAATAAGGATTAAAATACGGAGTATAATAGGAAGTAAAAAAAGCGCTGTCGGTATATTGTTCTAAAAGATCAATCCGGTAAGATTCAATCAAAATTTTGTTTTTAAGATTGTATCTATTTCGTAACCTAATCAGTTCATTTAGAGCGGGAGAACAGTTGTAATTATTTAAGTTCTTAAAATCTATCCATATGCTGGCTTCAAGCTTTCTGTCATTATAAATCTTTAACAGATCATCAAGATTTAATCCAATAGAAGCATTTACATCGTGGTGCACATCGAATATTTTTTTACTACTGTCAAAATAAATATCAAATTCTAAACCGCTGCTCCTGCTGTCTATTTTACTCATCAATTCTTTTGTATTTACAGCTTTTACCCATTCTTTATTAGTATTGATTAATATTGCTTTTTTGGATGGTTCTATAACATCA
>JBJXGJ010000154.1:0-25619 GCA_046153805.1 Ferruginibacter sp.
TGATGTGGTACTTTTAAATTCAACTTTAAATGGAGCAGCAGTGCCCACTGTTTTTATAATATTTAAAACACCTGCAATAGAACCTTTTTGTTGTGCCGTTTTCAATTCAGCCGGCGTGTATTTGAAAATTTTTACATTGGAGGTGTTTCTTAAAGCATCATATAATTCGTTTGTAGTATCTGCACCGTCTGCCATTACGATCTTATAAGATTGCATACCATTACCCCCGCCAATAAAACCAAAAACAATTATAAATACAAAAGGAAATACAAAACTGAAAACTACAGCCGAAGGGCTTCTAAAAATAGAGCGCAAACTTGCTCTAGTAATGGCAAGCATTGCTCTCGACTGGCTATACTTCATAAGTATTTTAATTAAATGGTAAAACTAAAAGAAAAAAAGGAGAAAATGATTGTGAATAAAAGGCAGATGTGGTATGTTATGCTGACAAAAGTCGCATCGTGAAAAAAGTAAAAACCAGTTCAATATTCAAAGGATAACAATGCAAGTAAGGTATATGAGCCAATGTTCTATAATGGCACGTATGAAATGGGTATTTCATCAAAAGACGTTATTTACGAGAATATTAAACACGCTACAGTAGGTAGTGAAACTCTAAAGCTGTTGCGATGTTTTACTCATTAGAAGACATTTCGCTGACCAAAATAGAAAGGCTGGTGCACAACCAGTTTACAGATTTTGCTTTAGAACTAAGTTTATAGCACATTAGCTTTACAGATAATATTACTGTAAAAGAATCAAAAAACAACAAGCTTAAAACCGATTGGGTAGATGATGTTGAGTATATCCGTTTTATGGGCGACCTGTTTATTAAAAACGGAACACACGCTGTTTTTAAAAGTTCCTTCCGACGTTATAAAAGAAGATCATAATTTTATGATTAATCCACAGCATGTAGATTTAAAAAAAATAACAATTTCACAAACAACTTCATTCAGTTCAAATAAAAGAATATTTAGCATTTAATATGAATACAGTTTATTTATTGTTGGGCAGTAACCTAGGCAATAGTGCACAAGTACTTGCAGATGCAACGAAAGAGATAGAACTGCAACTTGGTAGTGTACAAAAATCGTCGTCGCTTTATAGAACTGCTGCGTGGGGTTACGAAGACCAACCTGATTTTATAAACCAAATCATTGTTATTACATCGGTTTTTAATGCTGCGACTGTTTTAACTAAAACACAAGATATCGAAAAAAAACTCGGCAGAATACGAACCTTTAAAAATGCGGCAAGGGTAATAGATATTGATATTTTGTTTTTTAACAGTGAAATTATAAACACCCAGACACTTACCGTACCTCATCCTCAAGTACAAAACAGACGCTTTGTGCTTATACCACTTGCGGAGGTTGCGCCATTATACCAACACCCGCTATTAAAGAAAACACCCAAAGAATTATTACTTATTTGCCCTGATAATTTAAATGTGCAAAACATTTGATAACAGTTTTACAGTTTCCTTTTATTTTGCAGGCAGATGAACTATAATTTTATTACGATAGAAGGCAATATTGGCGCGGGCAAAACTACACTTGCCCATTTATTGAGTAAACACTTTAATGCGAGAATCATTTTAGAAGAATTTGCAGAGAATCCTTTTCTACCTAAATTTTATGAAAACCCAAAACACTATGCCTTCCCGTTGGAATTGTTTTTTATGGCAGAGCGGTATAAACAATTGAAAGACCTGTTACAGACAAAGGATATGTTTCAAAATGTAACTGTGTCTGATTATCTCTTTACGAAATGCCTGCTGTTTGCAAAAGTAAACCTGCCGGATGAGGAGTTTCGTTTGTATCAAAAATTATTTGAAATTATAAACCCACAAATTGTGCAACCAGATATGCTGATTTATTTGCACACACCCGTGAACAAACTGCAGGAAAATATAAAAAAACGAAACAGAAAATACGAGCAGCAAATACCAAATGATTATCTGTTTAATTTACAGGAAACCTACACACAATATATAAAACAACACCACCTGAAAACTCTTTTTGTAGATGCTTCCAATGCTGATTTTCTTGACAACCCACAACATTTAAAAATCATTATTGATGCCTTGGATAAGGATTATGATGATGGGCAGCACTTTTTAACTTTACCCTAAATGAAGGAGGCTACACCAAATAAATTACCGTTTGAATTCTGGCATTTTTTAAGCGCAAAATTATTTTTTACGCTTGGTTTGCGCATGATATCGACCATCGTAATTTACCAAGTATTTCATTTGGCAAATACTTACATAGTAGGGCTAGCGGGGTTAACAGAGTTTATACCCGCCGTTGGGGCTGCCTTGTACGCGGGTCATTACATAGATACAAACGACAAAAAGAAAATACTCGCAAACTCGTATATATTTTACGTTATTTGTGCGTTATCGCTTGCCATAGTAAGTTTGCCGCAGTTAGACCTAACCAGGCCGGTAAAATTATCGGTTATATTTTTTATCGTTTTTTGCACGGGTATTATTCGGTCATTTGCTTCTCCTGCTGCTAGTAGTATGATAGCTGCAATTGTACCTAGGGCTAATTTTCAAAAAGCCATTTCGTTAAGTTCATCTACTTATTTAATATCATCTATTATCGGGCATGCAAGTGGCGGAATTATAATTGCTGTTGCCGGTATTGGGAACGCCTATTTTGTAAGCGCTTCACTCATTTTTGTTGCCACAGTTTTTGCATTTCAATTAGAAGCAAAGCCCTCTGTTTTATCAGAAATAAGAGAGCCTATACTTAATTCAATAAAACAGGGGTTTCAGTTTGTGTGGAATAACAAAACACTTTTAGGGGTAATTTCTCTGGATTTATTTGCGGTACTTTTTGGTGGTGCAGTTGCATTTATTCCGGAGATAGCTGAAAATGTTCTGCATACAAATGCTATCGGTTATGGCTTTTTAAATGCTGCTATGGATATTGGCGCACTTATAAGCGTGCTCATTTTACTTGCGGTACCCATGAAGAAAAAGCAAGGTATAAAAATGCTGCTGGCTGTGGCAGGTTTTGGCATTTTTATTATTGTGTTTGGGCTTTCTAATATTTACTGGCTTAGCTTTTTAGCCTTAGCAGCAGCGGGCGTTTGCGATGGTATAAGTGTTGTTATCCGTGGCACAGTTTCTCAGCTTTACACGCCTGATGAATTGCGCGGACGTGTATCATCTATCAATATGATTTTTATAAATTCATCCAACGAACTTGGTCAGTTTGAAAGTGGTATTACATCAAAATTATTTGGCACTTTGCCCGCGGTTGTGTTTGGTGGGGTTATGTCAGTGCTTGTAGTAGCCGGCACTTGGATAGGTTTCCCAAATCTTAAAAAAATAGAATACTAAATAATTTGAGGGGTCTTCATTTGGGGAACACTTTTTATCTTAAAAAAAATCACCACAGAAATGCGGAGAACTGGGCGTTTAAGAAGGCCGTCTCTGCGTAAACTCACTTAACTTATTTCTCTTCGGTAAATTTATTAAGACAATCTTTAGAGTTAATCATATAATTTCTCGCTGAATTTATATGTACCTTTTCATCAAAATAAAAACCATGCAACGTCGCTCATTTATAAAAAATACTGGTCTTACTTTGGGGACCCTGGCATTATTAAGTAAAAGTACATTAGCTTCCTTTTTAGCAGACCCCACTTACAATATAAAAATGCTTACCGATAATATTGGTGTGTTTACAGAAAGCGGAGGTACCATTTTATTTATGCTTGGTAAAAAAGGAACTGTTGTTGTTGATAGCCAGTTTCCGGCATCTGCAAAACATTTAATAGGGGAAATCACAAAAAAAACCAAAAAGCCTTTCCAACTTTTGGTAAATACCCACCATCATGGCGACCATACCGCAGGCAACATTGCTTTTAAAAATCTGGTAGAAAATGTAGTGGCACATACCAATTCAAAAATAAACCAACAGACAGTTGCTGTAAAAAATAAATCGGAAGACAAACAACTATACCCCGACCTTACTTATGATACAACTTGGAGCAAAAAATTAAAAGATGAAAAATTAACGCTAAACTATTTTGGTGCAGGGCACACGAATGGCGACAGTTTTGTTCATTTTGAAAAAGCAAATATTGTGCATGTGGGTGATTTGGTTTTTAATCGTCTCCACCCCTTTATTGATAGAGCTGCAGGCGCAAATATTGCGGAATGGATAAAAACACTCACCGCTGCTACCGACACATTTGCAAACAACACAATTTATGTTTGCGGCCATGCAGCCACAGGTTACGATATCGTAATTGATAAAACAGCTATTTTATTGTTTAGACAATACCTAAGCAATCTTTTAAAACTTACAACCGAAAGCATTGCCAAAGGAATAACAAAAGCTGACTTTTTAAAATTAACAGAAATACCTGGCTCTCCCGAGTGGAAAGGTGATGGAATTAGCCGGCCTTTGAAAGCAGCATGGGACGAGCTTACAGCCATCAATGCAAAGATGTAGAAAAAATGACTTTAGAAGAAAACTATTTAACTTTCTCTAAAAAGCAATTTGCCCAATATAAATTATTGGCTGAAAAAGCTATTGACCAAATTGATGGGGAGAAATTATTTATTCAGGCAAATAAAGAAAGCAACAGCATTGCAATGATTGTACAACACATGGCTGGAAATATGGTTAGCCGATGGACAGATTTTCTTACAACAGATGGAGAAAAAAATTGGAGAAAAAGGGATGAAGAATTTGAATTGATTTTAAAAACAAAAGAAGATGTTATGCAGGCATGGGAAAACGGCTGGCAATGTTTATTTACTGCATTAGATAATCTTACTCCTTCCCTTTTACTGCAAACAATTTTTATTCGTGCAGAGGCGCATACAGTTTTACAAGCCATCAACAGGCAACTGGCACATTATCCATACCATGTAGGGCAAATAATTTTTATTGCAAAAATGTTCAATGACCAGTTTGAAACTTTGTCAATGCCCAGAAAAAAGTAAACTTATTTTTTCTCCATTAATTTTTCCAAAACAAAATAAACGATAGGACAAAACGTGGAATTTTTCAACGTTATTTCCTGTCGTTTAATGATTACATCTTCATCTGTATAAGGAAAACGCATGCAATCAGACGGCCGGTCTTCGTAAATGCTGCAGTAATTATCTTCTCCTAAAAAGGGACATGGTTTGGTAGTAGTTACATAATCGCCATCTTCATCCAGCCTTAAATAGGTTTCAATAAAAACACCTTCCTTCATTTGTAAAACTTTCGAAATACGTTTTACATCCGTTGCTTTAAACCTGGGCGAATAGTTTTTGCAGCAATTAGCACAGGTAAGGCAATTAATATTTTCATAGGCCTCCTCGTCTAAAATACGGAGTGTGCGTAGGGTTGCTTTTTTATCTGCACGGTGCAAAAATTTCTTGTAAAGTTTTGTACGCTCTAACGATTTTTTTTGCCAGTTTGTAAGCAGCTTATTGTTGTCCATTAAATTCAGTATTCTTTGGGGTTCATTTTGGTATGTCTGATGCGGGTAATGGTTATTTATTTTTCACCAACATAATAAGAAATTCTGTAATGATGCAACTCATAAGCTCTAAACTCACCGGTATTATTTTTTTTGTATTTATCAGGGGGATTTATTTCAGGGGAATCAATAAGTTTTTTAGTTGATAAAAGAATTTCTCTTTTTACCTTTTCTGCATTTTGATAAGAACTTTTCAAAATGTATTTATAAATATCGGCTAACTGTTTTTGAACGGGCAGTGGCCATCTTATGGTTTTTACCATGTTGCTGCTTGCTTTTCCATTTCTGCCTGTGTTATATAATTTCCGGTTGAAGCCTGCGCCAATGATTCGTCTATTTCTTTATTGTAGCCTTCAATTGTTGCTGTTCCATTTTCTTTGATATCATGTTCGAGCAAGGTATAAATTGCTTTCACTTTGTTTTCGTCAGACACCTGTAGATAATTAGTCAATTTTTTGCGTATCGTTAAGGTTGTCATCTTGAACACTTTTTACAAACTTACTCATAAATCGGTTAATGAAACTGCAATTTATTTGCAGGTTTTTGTTAAGTTTTTCAACAATAACATCTTACTCCCTATCTAAATACTAATTATAATTGTATTGCTGTAAATTTGCAGCGCAAAAGAAAGCTGTTCAAAACGACATATACAAGCAAGCTTAATACTTAAATGAAGATAAAATGTGTCCTGACAGCTAACTTGGCCAACAAAGTTAAGATTGCTGCTTTTTTGCCGGGCTAAAATAAAATAACATTATAAATCATACCCATGAATCTGTTCGAACAACAAAAAAATGAATTTGCTCAAAGACATATTGGTCCTAATGCACAGGAAACAAAAGAAATGTTGCACGCAATTGGCATAGCATCAATGGAAGAATTGATTGCGAAAACGGTGCCTGCGGCCATTCGTGCAAATGAATCTTTAAAAACCGGTGAACCTTTAAGTGAGTTTCAGTACTTAACAGAATTAAAAAAAACTGCCTCGTTAAACAAGGTGTTTAAGACTTATATGGGGCAGGGCTATTATGGCACAATAGTACCATCGGTAATTTTGCGTACCGTTTTTGAAAACCCGGGTTGGTACACACAATACACACCTTACCAGGCAGAAATTGCTCAGGGGCGGTTGGAAAGTTTATTGAATTTTCAAACTATGGTGGCAGACCTTACAGGTTTACCAATTGCCAACGCTAGTTTGTTAGACGAAGGAACGGCTGCTGCGGAAGGTATGGCGATGCTCTTCAACCATAAAAATAAAAATACGGATCATATAACGGCACCAAAGTTTTTTGTTGACGAAAATATATTCGCACAAACAAAAGATATTTTAATTACAAGGGCTACACCAATTAATATTGAATTGGTTTTTGGTGATTACAAAACTGCCGAAATAGACGAAACATATTTTGGGGCAATTGTACAGTACCCAAATGCTAGCGGAGAAGTTGTGGACCATAGAAAATTTATTGGGGCCGCACATGCTGCAAATGCCTTGGTGATAATGGCAACTGATTTACTTTCTTTAACACTGCTAACTCCTCCCGGAGAATTAGGTGCTGACATTGCGATTGGCAGCGCACAACGATTTGGTGTGCCAATGGGTTTTGGTGGGCCACATGCTGCTTTTTTTGCAACCAAAGATGAATTTAAAAGAACAATACCGGGTCGTATAATTGGGGTAACGATTGATGCGCAGGGCAACCGCTGTTTACGCATGGCTTTACAAACACGTGAGCAGCACATTCGCAGAGAAAAAGCAACCAGCAATATTTGCACTGCGCAGGCTCTGCTTTCTAACATGTCAGCAATGTATGCTGTTTACCATGGTGCCGAAGGGTTAAAAAATATTGCAAAACGCACAAGTTTGTTGGCGAAGACTTTAAGCGATGAATTGGCAGTAATGGGCTATTTAAATGAAAATAAATATTACTTTGATACACTTAAAATAAAAACAAATTTTAGTGAAGCAATAAAAGAAACTGCAGAGACCGCTAAAATAAATTTCTTTTATGGCAGAGGCGAAGTTTTAATTAGTTTGGATGAAACAACTTCTCAAAATGATGTGTTAGATATACTTTACATTTTTGCAAAGGTAAAAAACCAGCATACTGCTGAAGCAAGTTTTAGCAACGATACTTTGCTCACTAATATTCCCTCTGCACTTACAAGAACAGCTGACTTTTTAACGCACCCAGTTTTTAATTCTCACCGCAGTGAAAGTATGATGCTGAGGTATATTAAAAAATTAGAAAATAAAGATCTCAGTTTAAATACCTCCATGATCTCCCTTGGGAGCTGCACCATGAAATTAAACGCCGCAACAGAACTTATTCCCGTAAGCTGGCCAGAGTTTAGCAACATTCATCCGTTTGCACCGGCAGACCAATGGAAAGGCTATCAGGTAATTTTAAAGGAACTGGAAGAATGGTTGAGTAACATTACAGGTTTTACCGCAACTTCTTTACAACCAAACAGTGGCGCACAGGGGGAATATACCGGCCTTCTTACCATCAGAGCTTATCATCAACATCGAAATGAAGCACATCGGAATATAATATTAATTCCCATTTCTGCACACGGCACCAACCCCGCAAGTGCAGTAATGGCGGGCTTTAAAGTAGTTGTTACAAAATGCGACGATGCGGGAAACATAGATATGGCAGATATGGCAGCGCAGGTTGAAAAATACAAAGACAACTTAGCAGGTCTTATGATTACTTACCCAAGTACCCACGGTGTTTTTGAAGAAACGATCAAAGATTTATGTGAACTTATTCACGTAAATGGTGGACTTGTTTACATGGATGGAGCCAATATGAATGCCCAGGTTGGGCTTACTAGCCCGGGCTTAATAGGTGCAGATGTTTGCCATTTAAACCTCCATAAAACATTTGCCATACCTCACGGTGGTGGCGGCCCGGGAATGGGACCAATTGGCGTGAACGATAAATTAAAACCGTTTTTACCAGGGCATGTAATGGAAGGCGTTGCAAATACCCACATCACAAAAACCCACGCTGTTAGTTCTGCACCTTATGGAAGTGCAAGTATTTTATTGATTAGTTATGCATACATAAAAATGCTCGGCGCTGAGGGATTAAAAAGAAGTACTGAATTTGCAATTTTAAACGCAAATTACATGAAGACAAGGTTGCAGAATGATTATAAGATTTTATATACGGGCAAAAACGGAACCTGTGCGCATGAGTTTATTATAGACCTGCGTCCATTTAAAACCAGCGCAGGTATTGAGGCTGAAGATGTTGCAAAGCGTTTAATGGATTATAATTTTCATGCACCAACCTTAAGTTTCCCGGTTGCAGGAACCATTATGATTGAACCAACCGAAAGCGAAGACAAGGCTGAATTAGACAGATTTTGTGACGCTTTGCTATCCATTAGAAAAGAAATAGCTGGTATTGAGAACGGGACTGCTGATAAAGTTGATAACGTGCTAAAAAATGCGCCGCACACACAATTTATTATAACAGCCGATATCTGGAAATATGCTTATACAAGACAAGATGCTGCATTTCCTTTGCCTTTTGTGAAAGAAAATAAATTTTGGCCTAGCATAAGCAGGGTAAATAACACCTATGGCGATAGAAATCTGATATGCACTTGTGAGCCGATTGAAAGTTATATGGAAGCGGAAGCTCAAGTTATTTAAGATTTATATTATAAAAATCCTTACATTCGCACTTTATTAATACATTACAAACACAAAAAATGGACAAAAATCAAGGAACCGTAAAGTTTTTCAATTCTGAAAAAGGATTCGGATTTATTAAGCACGATGATTCTGACAAAGAAACTTTCGTACACGTTAGCGGATTGATTAACGAGATTAAAGAAGGTGACAAAGTAGAATTTGAATTGCAGAATGGTAAAAAAGGAATGAATGCAGTTAATGTAACTGTTATAGGATAATATCATTTTTATCAGATTGAAAGGCCACCTCAAACGGTGGCCTTTTTTTATTTTATTATTGTGAAAAACGAATAGGCTAAAAGCCTAATTTTACTACTCAAAAAAAGTAACAGAGAAATGAAACGAATGCTATTCTTGTCTTTAATTTTTGCCGGCGTTAATGTATTTGCACAAGGACCAAAACTTGAAACAGGTAAAAAAATAACAGCCCTAACAAACACTAGTATGAATATGGATATGGGCATAGCTGGTCAAATGAAGATAGACGGAACCGCTACCAATCTTATCCATATTACTGGCGCTGACGATAAAAATTATACAGCAACTGGCACAACTACCAAAATGACCATGTCTCAAGAAGTTATGGGGCAAACAGTGAGTTTTGACTCTGATAAAAAAGAAGACAGAGAATCAGAAGTAGGAAAAGAAATGAGTAAAATGCTTGATGTAGCCGCTGAGTTAATGATAGAAAAAAACAGTGGTAAAGTAACGGAGATAAATAAAAAAATTGTTGAAGTGGAAGATGGAAATCCAATGTCTGCATTAACTGGAGTTGGAAATAAATCTGTAGAAGCAACAACTGCCGCAGCTTTTTTTTATGTTCCTGCCGGCAAAAAAGTGGGCGATACATGGGCAGATTCGGTAAGTGAAAATGGCATGAAGGGTCTAAAGATATTTGAGCTTCAAAGTGTAAAAGACAATATTGCAACGGTTGCGGTTAAAACTAAATCGAAAGGAACAATATCTAAAGAAATGCAAGGAATGCAAATGGAAATTGTAATGGATGGCACAACCACGGGAGTTATCATTGTAGATACAAAAACCGGTCTTGTAAAAAAGAATACACAGGATAGTGATGTAACAGGGACTTTAGATATGATGGGACAATCAATTCCATTAACGATAAAAATGACATCGAATAGCGATTATAATTAAAAAAAACCTAGGTTTTAAAATAACAAAACAGCTTCTACAAAAAACGGAAGCTTTTTTATGCACCTTAAATAACAGTAGCTAAACAACAATTGGGTTTAATTTGATCTGCTGTATTGCAACCTATAAAAACCAAAAGATGCAACCACACAAATAGATGCAACAAAAAACCATAAGCTCGTAAAGCCAAATTTTTCTGCATAAAAAGTACCAGCGCTGCTGCCAATAACCTGGGCCAGACTCCAGCCCATGGTGTACATACCTGCATATTGCCCTCGTGTACGATCAGTACTTCTGGCAATGTAAAAGCTATTCATAAAAGGCATGGCAACCATTTCTGCCATGGTAATAACAAACATGCAAGACACAGCTATTACAATGCCGTTGAAAAATGAAATATTCAATACTAGAAAAGCAATAGCCATTAAAATACTGCCATAGCTCATCAATATCAGGTACGGTCGTTTTCCCTCCAGTTTAAAGACCAGTACCATTTCTATAAGAGCAATTAAAATACCGTTGGCAGACAAAATTAACCCAATATTAAACTCACTCAAGTTCAACCCCTTTTTAAAAAATAAAGGAATACTTGTAAACAGTTGAAAGAAACAAGCTGCAAATAAAATTTGTATTGCAAGAAAAGAAAGAAATTTTTTGTCGCTGTAAGGAGATTTAATCTTATCGGCATCTGCGCTTTCGTTTACGGAATAATGTTGTTGTTGTTTTGTAATTTTTGGAAGTAGTAAAAGGAGCATAAAGGCTGCTGAAATATTGGTAAACCCATCAACCCAAAAAAGTAATTTGTAATTTACTGCCGCCAGTAAACCGCCAAGGGCACTGCCTATACCCCACCCTAAGTTTACAGCAAGTCTTACCAATGAAAAAGATTGTGTTCTGTTTTGAGGGGTGCTGTATAAAGCAATGGCAGTAGCATTTGCAGGCCTAAAACCTTCATTGATCATGCTTAAAAAGAAGGTGCAAATACAAATGGATAAATAAGTTTGCATCTGCCCAAGAATGATAAACATGATGCCGCCTAACAGCAAGGCGCCAAACTGAACATAGTAAAAGCCTACCCTGTCACTAACTTTGCCTCCTGCAAGCGCCCCAACTATAGAACCTGCGCCATAAACTGCCACAACAAAACCGCCTTGCTTTAATGTAAACCCAAGGTGGTTACAATACAGCGTCATAAATGCAAGCACCATTGTGCCGCTTCTGTTTATAAGCATAACAATACTTAGTAACCATACCTCTTTGGTTAGCCCGCTGTATGCATTTTTATAAAGATTTATGGTTTTGGTAATCATCTTTCACATTGAAATAAGTAATAATTTAAAACATTTTAAAAGCAACTGTTTTGGGTGCACTTTCAAATAAGGCAATTACAACAGCAGGAGGAACAGTAAGTTTTCTGATAGATGTATTTAACCAAGCACCATCTGCGGTAATAACAGCTGCAAGTGTTTCACCATTTTTATAAATTTCGTGTACCATGGTCCATCGCCCAAAATCAGCTGTCAATTTATCCAGTTTTACATTGATGGTAATTTCATCTCCAAACAAAACTTCTCTTTTAAATACACATTCCTCTCTAAACAAAATAGGGCCAATATTATGTTGTTGCATAAATTGAGGAGTTAGGCCATTTTCCACTAAAAATGCCATACGGCAATAAGCACCGAAATCATAATATTTTGAATGTACCACGTGAAAATTAGGATCTAGATCAGCCCAGCGAACTTCAATTTTTTTTACAAAATCATTCATTTTTAAAAATTTTATAAATTTTTGAAATAATTTTAGGATAAAAAAAGGACGATATTTATTATAAAAAAACTTCCCGCCAAGGCGAGAAGATTACTTTTATTTTACAAATATAAAACGGTTATCCATTGTACATAATATCATAATATTCTTTCGCCATTCTGTTACTATCAAATTGCCACCTCACATCACGCATGCCGTTTTTTACAATTTGCCTCCACACATTTGCATTTTCGTAGTATATAGGCAGTATCTGATTTTCAAGAATCTGATACATTTTTTCAAGGTCGTATTCATCCTGCTCTTGCTGCCCCATATTTTCATAATCTGCCGGTGGAATTAAAAACCCATTATTGCCATGGTTTATAAATTCGCAGATCCAGCCATCATTTGTACTAAAATTTACAGCACCATTCATAGCAGCGGTCATTCCACTTGTACCACTCGCTTCTCTTGGTACCCTTGGGTTGTTTAACCAAACATCAGAAGCTTGTTTTAATCTTTTACTAAGTGCAAGTTCGTACCCAATACATACTGCAACATTCGGAAACTCTTTGCTTAAATTCACTAAAAAATTAAAATCACTTATTGCAGGATAATCAACGGGGTATGGCTTCCCAGCCCAAATAATTTGTACAGGATACTTAGTATTTGCCATAAGTGCCCTAAATTTTTCCTGATTTCTGGTTATAAGTTCTGCACGCTTGTAACCGGCAAATCTTCTCGCCCAAACTATTGTAAGTACATCAGGATTCATCACTTTACCTGACTGGTCAGATACAATTTCAAAGGCCCTTTTTTTAAGGTAGCGCTTTCTATCTATAAACCCTTCTTCATCGTGCGTATCGGCAAAATTATATAACTGCTTGTCTGCCCAATAATGCCAGTCCTGTGCATTTGTAATCGCTTTTATTTCACAAATATTTTCATATTTACTCCACATTTTTCTACTTACTTCGCCATGTAACTGGCTCACGCCGTTTGCTAACCTTGCAAAACGCAGTGCTGCAAGCGAATGGTTAAACAGGTTGTTTGTAATGCCTGTTAACAGCCTTACTTCCTCTAAAGATGAACCGCAGAAATAGCCCATCTTTTCACACAAAAACATATCGTGTTCTTCGTTACCTGCTTCTTCGGGCGTATGGGTTGTAAACACCAATCGCTTCTTTACTTCTTGCTTATTTTTTCCAAATTTCTGGTACAAATAAAATGCAGAACTCACAGCGTGTGCTTCGTTTAAATGATATACATCGGGGTTAAAATTAAGTTCATCCATCAGCTTAGCTCCACCTACTCCAAGCAATATAAACTGTGCAACTTTCGTGGCTAAGTTTGCGTCATATAGCCTGTGCGTAATAGTTTGAGCTACCTGTTCGTTCTCGGGCAAATCAGTACTCAACAAAAACAGTGGGGCACTTTTAAACGTTTCAGGGTTCAAATAGAAAGCCTTTACCCACACATGATGTTCGTGTATGTTTATCTGAAATTTGATTCCTGTATCTTCTAAATAGTTGTATATTTTTTCGTTCCATTGTACCTGCAAAGTCTGATCAGGATTACGAGCTTGGTCATAATACCCGTACTTCCATAGGATTCCAATGCCCACGAGGTTTTGCCTAAGCTCATAACCACTTCGAAGATGTGATCCACTTAAATATCCAAGCCCACCACTGTATATTTTTAAAGGTTGATGCACCGCAAATTCCATTGAAAAATAAGCAACTTTTTTTGAGTACTCCTGCGCTACTTGATATGGCACCTGATATTGACGAAAATCCATTCTGTTGAAATTTAATGAACTGCAATATAAAAAGGTTTTTATTAAAATGAGCGAAGGATAATATATTTAGCCATTTAAGCATATTTAAGAGACAGGCGAATCAAATTCTTACCTAAGAATTAGGTAAGAAAAATATCTTCTTCACAAACCAACATTAAAAAGAAAACCAGAAGAATAATTATTAGCTTTGTCTAACTTTAAGTTTCGCTTAGAATAAGTTTTAATATGAATGACAAATATTTTACAGATAAATCACTGAGTGAAGTTCATAACAGCATAGATACAACTTTGCCAAAAAAAGGTCTTAGAAAATTATTTTCATTTTTAGGACCAGCCTATTTGATAAGCGTTGGTTATATGGACCCCGGTAACTGGGCTACTGATATTGAAGGTGGAAGCACGTACGGTTATGCACTTATTTGGGTGCTACTTATGAGTAACCTCATGGCGTTATTATTACAGGGTTTATCAGCAAGGCTGGGCATTGTACGGGGCAGAGACTTAGCGCAGGCAAACAGAGAAACATACCCTCGTGGCATTAATTTTATTTTGTACTTTTTGGCCGAAGTGGCCATTGCTGCTTGCGATCTTGCTGAAGTATTGGGGATGGCAATAGGCATACAACTGCTTACAGGCTTGCCTTTGGTATGGGGCGTAAGTATTACAGTACTCGATACCTTTCTATTGCTGTATTTACAAAAGCTTGGTATGCGAAAAATGGAGGCTTTTATTATAGCTCTTGTTGGAATTATTTTTGTTGCTTTCTTTATACAGATTTTTATGGCTTCGCCGGCAGTAGGCGAAATTGTGAAAGGTTTTATTCCTATGTTTCCAGGTAAGCATGACCCACAAAACGAAACGGCACTTTTTTTAGCCGTTGGTATTATCGGGGCAACTGTAATGCCGCACAATTTATATTTACACTCGGCTCTTGTACAATCAAGAAAAATAGACCGGACAGATTTTGGCATTAAGCAAGCTATTAAATTTAATAGAATAGATACCACTATTGCATTAAACCTAGCTTTTTTTGTAAATGCGGCTATACTTGTATTAGCAGGCACATTATTCTTTGGTACAGAGTATGCAGGCACCAAAGAAATACAAGATGCACATGAACTACTTCCAACTTTTTTGGGCAAAGCAGCACCGATACTTTTTGCTGTTGCGTTAATTGCAGCAGGCCAAAGCAGCACTATTACAGGCACACTCGCAGGTCAGATAATTATGGAAGGCTATTTAAGCCTAAGAATAAATCCTTTGCTACGAAGACTGATAACAAGGCTTGTGGCAATAGTACCTGCACTTATTGTTATTTTAATTTATGGCGAAAGAGAGGTAGGAAACTTACTCGTAATGAGCCAGGTGATACTTAGCATGCAGTTAGGTTTTGCTGTAATTCCACTTATTTATTTTGTAAGTGATAAAAAAACAATGGGCAAGTTTGCTATCAATAATTTGACTAAAATTGCCGCAGGCGCAATAGCGGCCGTGCTGGTTTATTTAAACTTAAGATTGCTCGTAGAAAAGTCAATGGTTATTTTCAACGGAGATTCATTAATGCTAAAAATTCTTTTAATAGCAGCTGCACTTTTCTTTGGTGGCATTTTATTGTATATCATTTTCTTTCCCCTTTTTAAAAAGAAAACCGTTTACAAGTCAATAGAAATGCATACTGCAATAAATATTTTACCACATCTTTCTGTACCAGACTATAACAATATTGCCATAGCGCTAGATTTTAGCAAAGACGATTATAAAATTATAGCTTATGCAATGGGGCAGGGAAATAAAGACTCCAACTTTTTATTGATACATGTTGTAGAAAGTGCATCGGCTAATTTATGGGGAGCAAACAGCAATGACCACGAAACCCACAAAGACCAGCAACAACTAGCTTCGTATGCACAGCAATTACAAGAAAGAGGATTAAGGGTGACAACCGAACTCGGCTACAAAAACAGGGTAAAAGAAATTGTGCGTATTGTAAAAGATAAAAACGCTGATCTTATCGTAATGGGTGCTCATGGCCACACAGGGGTAAAGGATATTTTGTATGGTGAAACAGTAAATGCGGTAAGACACGAATTAAAAATACCCGTATTGATCGTTACTTTGTAATAAGCGGAAGTTTTTCGGAAAAGAAAACATTCCATTTTTGTTGCTTGTCTTCGAGCTGCCCATTCATGGTTTGCCCATCATAGTCGTCCTGCATTTTGTTCATTATATCGCAACATTCCTTGTAAACCCTTTGCAACAAAACATTACAATTGGATGTTGTAAGTGCTGTGTTTTTTATTTTATTCATGAAGATACCAGCAGCCAAATAACTTACATCAAAATGATGTTGTTCGTGGTTTAAAATATAGGCCGTTGTTTTTCCAGGCCGAACCCAAGAACTGTTTTTATTAAAATAACAATAAACCGCCACATTTATTTCTCCCTTACCGCCAGACGATGTCATATTTGCTTTATACCCAAAGCCAGATGCAGTTATAGCAGCCACAGGACTTGGCGGCCCAGGTATTCCCTTAAAATCTGCCCATATTAAGTTTTTATCTGGATTGTAATAAATGGTGCTTGCTTTACTCATTTCTGTTTGTTCCGTCCAATAAACATTCGTGGTAACCTGGCCATAGGAAGAAGCAATAAAAAACAGCATAAAAAAGGCGGAAAAAAATTTCATGAGAGCATTACATTTTAATATTCAAAACAACTAAAAAAAATTTACAGCAAATATTAATGCCTGTACAATTAGTAATCAATTAACAGGTTTAATAAAAAATTTAGGGCGGTGAAACAATACCAATGTCAAACAGTTGCCCGGGTTTTTCGTTGCAGGCCTGCCTGCCGGCAAAGGCAGGTCCTGGCTCGTTCCCCGCTGTGGGCTTTCACTGCATTCCCGCAGCCCTTCAGCCGCTGTTCATCCATCAACAATGAAAAAACCAGTAAACTAAATGACAAGGAGTATAATTCTGTAAAGGCAAAAAATTATACTCTAAATTTAATTTTTAAGGTACAAATTATCAAAGCCGCAAGTAGCCTTCTTAAAGTCTATTTTGTATTTTGACCACAAGTTCGTTCACATCAATTTTTTCCATGCAATTAAAATGTTCTTTTGGGCATTTTTTCAAACCATATTTACTGCATGGCTGGCAAGAAAGATTCAACACCACATTTTCATAAATTGGTTTTTGCTGGTGGCTCATAAACTTTGAACCGTAATATGGTTCCACATCAAGATCCGGAGAAGTGCCTCCCCAAAGTGCAATTACAGGGCGTTTAAGCGCACAGGCAATGTATTGCATACCGGTGTCGTTGCTAATAACAAGTTTAGCTTTCTTTATAATATCTGCAGATTCGCTTATGTTAAATTTACCACAGGCATTGTATATTTTAAAAGTGTCAGTGTTTGCAATTTGCGCTCCTGCTATTGCATCTTCTTTACCACCAAGTAAAATTATTGGGTGGTCAATTTTGCTGCACAATTCAATATGCTTGTGTGTGGGAAATCTTTTGGTAAAATAAGTAGCCCCAATTACAATAACGATATAGCCCGCCAAATGTCCGGTAGGAATATCATCGGGTTTTACTTCATCATGCTTTGCTATAAAATAATCTAGGCCTCCACCATCATCTTTTACAGCGAGGGGTAAAACTGCATCTAAGCTTCGTTGTGTAATATGCCGGTTGGGCATTACATCAATATTTAACTGGGTTAATAAAAACTTTTGATACGTCAATTTATCAATTGTATGGGCATCTTTTTTAAGTGCATATTTTATTTTATTACTTCTAAAATTGTTGTGAAGATCAATTATATGATTGTAATTTTCTGCTTTTAATTTTACAATCAATTCTTCCATATTATCAACAAAATAAAAAAACTTATCAATGTATGGATTGGCGGCTGTTACAATTTTAAAAGAAATTTTTGTAAGAAAATGTACTTCTACATCAGGCAATTGCTTTTTTACACAACGAAACACGGGGCTTGCCAGCACAATATCACCAATAGAAGAAAAACGAATTATGAGTATTTTTTTTGCCAAAATAAAGCGGGTTTATTCCTCATTAAAATTTAAATCCTTACCAAAAGTTTCTTTGGTAAAATAGGCGGCTGTTACACTTATAAGCATTACAATAATACCTACATATAAGCCCGCTGTTGTATAACTGCCAGTATAGTATTGAAGAGAGTTAAATAA
Organism: Ferruginibacter sp.; assembly: GCA_046153805.1. GTDB lineage: Bacteria > Bacteroidota > Bacteroidia > Chitinophagales > Chitinophagaceae > Ferruginibacter. The sequence continues at coordinate 18,124 of JBJXGJ010000154.1, forward strand.
AATGAGCATAAGTGGTAAAGCGCCCCTTACCATATTTGGAATAGTAGTAGCAGCAGTTGCTCTTAAATTGGTACCAAATTGCTCGGCCGCCATGGTGACAAATATCGCCCAAAAACCAGTACTAAAGCCAAGCGCAGCGCAAATTAAATACATTTGAGCCGCACCTCCGCTACCATCTTGCATAAAATAAAATGCTATGGAAACTGCCGTTAGAAAAAAGAAAATAAACAATGCTTTTTTCCTGCTCTTTAGCCAATGGCTTACCAAGCCTACCAATACATCTCCCAATGCAATCCCGACATAAGCATACATGGTGGTTTTTTTAGGAAGAACTTTCTCCGTTATCCCAAACTGCTCAGCAAAATTATTTGAAAATGCTACCAATATACCAATCACATACCAAGTAGGTAAACCAATTAAAATAGCAAGGATATATTTTTTTAAGCGTGGCATAGTATTAAAAAACATGAGAAAGTTCCCCTTCACTACTACTGATTCTTTAACCTTTTTATACATTCCGCTTTCAAAAACAGAAATACGCAATAGCAACAGACAAAAACCTAATCCACCACCAATAAAATAACAGGTGCGCCAGTCAAAATAAAGAGATATAAAATAAGCTGCCACTGCACCTGTAAGCCCAATGCCGGCAACAAGTGATGTGCTCAATCCTCTTTTTTCTTTTGACACAAGTTCGCTCACGAGTGTAATGCCTGCGCCTAATTCTCCTGCAAGCCCCAACCCTGCAACAAAACGAACGAGTGCATATTGGTTTGGGGTTTGCACAAAACCATTTACAATATTGGCAACGCTGTACAGAATGATAGAACCAAATAACACACTCAGCCTGCCTTTTTTATCGCCTAGCATACCCCAAATAATACCCCCAATGAGTAAGCCTATCATTTGAATACTGATGATGAATTCCCCTTCTGATTTTATTTGCCCTGCATTTAACCCTAAATCTGTAAGGCTATCTACCCTAACAATATTAAACAACAGTAAGTCATAGATATCGACAAAATAGCCAAGGGCAGCTACAAGTACCGTAATATTAAATATGGAGGCAGATGAGGTTTTTTGCATACGCAGCAATTATATTTTTTCTTTTGGAGTGGATGATTTCCCGAATATTAATTTGATGATAACAGGTGCAGTAGTAACCAAAACAATTCCTATTACTATTACTTCAAGGCGTTCCCTTAAATCGAAACCAAATTGCTTTAAAAACAGTTCTTGCAGGTAATGTCCTGCAAACAACATAACAAAAACCCACGCTACACAACCTACAATATTATAATAGGTAAATTTTTTTCTGTCCATACCTACAATGCCGGCTACTATGGGCGCAAATGTTCTTACAATTGGTAAAAACCTTGCCATTACTATTGCACCACCACCATGCTTATCGTAAAAATCTTTTGCCTGAAACAAATACTTTTTTCTGAAGAAGAAAGTGTCTTTTCTTTCAAATAAAAATGGACCACTTTTTCGCCCAAACCAATAACCTACAAAGTTGCCGATTATCCCTGCTATGGAAATGATTACTCCAAGCACAAGTAAATTAATAAAGGGGCCACCATTAAATCCTAAACCACTGTTCACAAGATCGAAACTATAAATACCCGCTACAAATAACAGAGAATCGCCGGGCAAAAAGAAACCTGCAAACAAGCCTGTTTCTGCAAAAATTACAAATACTACAAACCATATTCCGCCAAATATGATGTAAAACATGGGCGTTAACAAATCTTTCCAGGTAAATTTTTTCTTGAGAGTAATGATACCGTCTTTATCTGCATCAGTAATTTTAAATGTAGCAGTGGCATAATCCTCCCCAACTACTACAAGAGAATCTGAAACGAGATTAGGCAATATTACTGCAGCCTTCTCATCGCCAGTATAATTATTGCCTGCAAAAGAAACAGTGATATTTTTTGCTTCGGCTTTGTATTGATTTTTAAATTTTATTGAAATACTATCTTGGCTTTTTGCAAATTGAATTAGTAAAAAGCTAAGTAAAAATAGGAGTCCTTTTTTCATTATCGTTTTTGTTCTTTTGTAATCTTCGTTAATTTAATCTCAACCGTTTATTCCTTGGAATATTTTGATGTCAAAAAAATTATTCTTGAAAATCCCGCATAAAATGATTCTAATTTTTAAATAGTAGTAATTCTTATTTTATCGGGGGTGATGGTTATAAATTTTCCGGTGAGGGATTCAAGATTTTCGTTTGCCAAAAAAGAAACTACTTTTTCTATTATTAGAGGTCTTTCCTTGTTTAAAAATCTTAAAAAGATTATCCCGGTTACGCTCGTCTTCTTTTCAAAAACAAGTGTACCAAAATCTTTATCTTCCGTGAGAATAATTCGAGGAGGGTTTATAGAAAAGGCAGCTATGTCAGCGTCTGCCATACCTCTAAAAGATTCAAAAATAGATAGTACTTCAAAACTTTCCAAACGGAGCGCAGCTATTAATCCCCTGAAAATATTTTCATCTGCTATAATCATGATGTAAGTTCAATTACTTCTTCGTGAACCATAATCGCCCTTGCATAATCTACACAAGCATAAATATCTTCGTCAGATAATCCCGGGTAATCATCCATTAACTGATTAACAGTTGCACCCTCACTTATTTTGCGTAAAATTAATTCCACCGTTATTCTGGTTCCCTTAATACAAGGCTTGCCCATCATAATCTCCTTATTCCTCACAATGTGACCTTCGTGTATCGCTTTCATAACATAATTTTTTGATGATCAAATTTAACCATTCTGTTCATCTTTTAATTCCCCCTCCATTTTACTTACTACCGCAGTTGCGATACTGTTACCCACTACGTTGGTGGCACTTCTACCCATATCCAACAATGGATCTATACCCAATAACAAAGCCAATCCGGCTTCTGGTATATTGAATGTGGCCAAAGTGCCGGCAATGACCACCAGCGACGCACGTGGCACTCCCGCAATTCCCTTGCTGGTAAGCATAAGTACAAGCAACATGCTTATTTGCGTAGCAATATCTAAGTGAATTCCATAACTCTGCGCAATAAACAGAGAAGCGAAAGTCATGTACATCATGCTTCCATCTAAATTAAAAGAATAACCGAGTGGGAGTACAAAACTTACAATTTTATCTTTGCAACCAAACCGCTCCAGCTCCAGCATCGTCTTTGGGAATGCCGCTTCGCTGCTTGCTGTGCTAAATGCAATGAGGGCAGGTTCTTTAATTCTTTTTATTAAAGTAAAAACCCTTTTACCAATAAAAGCAGCTCCTGCCAAAATTAAAACACCCCATAAAAGTGCAAGGCCAAAATAAAACTCTCCAATAAAAATAGAATATGTTTTTAAAATGCCAAGGCCTTGTTTAGCAATAATAGCCGCCATTGCGCCAAAAACAGCAAAGGGTGCAAACTTCATTACATAACCGGTTACTTTTAAAATAATATGCGCCATCGCGTCTAAAGCCCTTACCACAGGGGCAGCAAGATCGCCAAGTGCTGCAGCAGCAACACCAAAGAAAAGTGCAAAGACAACAATTTGTAATATTTCATTTTTTGCCATGGCATCAACCACACTTGCCGGAAAAACATGATAGAAAAATTCTTTCACGCTAAGTGCTGCTTTATCTACACCGGAACTGGCAGCTACATCTGGCAAAGGCAACTGCATAGCAATACCTGGTTTAAAAATGTTTACTAATATCAGCCCTAATAATAAACTCATAAGCGAAGCAGAAATAAACCAAAGCAAGGTTTTGCCACCAATACGCCCTACGGCACTTATATCTCCCAATTTTGCAACGCCAACAACAAGTGTAGTAAAGACCAACGGTGCCACAATCATCTTTATAAGGCGCAGAAAAATATCTGCCAGTATAGTAAACCAATCTAATTTTTTGTCGCGGGCCTTTGTTACTTCACTTTTTTGGGCAGATAAAAGAACGGACTGTTTTGCCAATGCTTTATACTGTACGTTATTTGTATCGAGCAACGCTGCAATTCTTACATCGATATTTTTTACTGAATCCGCTAACAGGGTAACATTTTGAAAAATCACCTCCCCTTTCTCATCTCCTGTAATATTTTTTTCTGCAGATTTTCTCAAGCCTTCAACCGCTTTTTTTTGGGCAACAAGTTTTTGAAAGGCAACAGTATCAGTTGCCGTTTCAAAACCCCTCATTTTATCGTGCAAATATTTTTGTTGCACTTCCGCATTAGCAAGGCTTCTATTTTCATTTCCTACGTAATATGTATTTAATAAAAAACCTGCTACAATTCCCAATACCAAACCAATACCAATATATAAAGTAAGTTTACTGCGCTTGGCGCCTTTTATTTCCATAAGCTAAAGTTATAAATTGCAATATAGTATTTAATGCTTGTTGTAATACGATCTTGATTTACAAAATTTAATGAAGTTTTATGTGCAGATAAGCAATATATAATACCAATCGAAAATGGGTTTATACTTATAACATTTGGCGTGACGCCAAAAAAGTGAGTGTCAAAATTTTGGACAGCTATGTTTTATAAAGATTTATTGCTTAATTTTCACGCTTATTATTAACAAAACTGAAGAACGATATGAGTTTATTTGTAAAAAAACCAATGAGCGCTCTGTTGGCGGAAGCTGCAGATTCTGAAAAAGGATTAAAGAAAACACTCAGTGCGGGTGCATTGGTTGCATTAGGAATAGGTGCAATTATTGGTGCGGGGCTTTTTGTAAGAACGGCTGCGGCGGCGGCTCAAAGCGCAGGGCCATCTGTAACTATAGGCTTTATTGTAGCAGCAATTGGTTGTGCGCTGGCGGGGTTATGCTATGCTGAACTGTCTTCCTCTATTCCAATTTCGGGTAGCGCATATACTTATACATACGCAACCATGGGCGAACTAATGGCATGGATTATTGGTTGGGATTTAGTACTTGAATATGCTGTAGGTGCCGCAACAGTTGGTATTGCATGGAGCGAGTATTTAAATAATTTATTGGTGAATGTACTGCACATGAAAGCCATTGCTTATGAATGGTGCCATTCGCCATTTCAACATTCTATTCCAGATGCCGCAGGCATTGTTCACCACGGAATTGTAAATCTTCCGGCGTTTGGTATTGTGACTTTGCTTAGTTTGTTACTTATAAAAGGTACACAGGAATCAGCATTTGTAAATGGAATAATTGTAATTGCAAAAGTTGCTATTGTTGTATTAATAATAGTTTTTGGTTGGGGCTTTATAAATCCTGCGAACCATGTTCCTTATATTCCTGAGCCATCTACATTTAAAGATACAGCAGGGGTTACGCATGCGTTTGGTGGTATAATCGGAATACTTGGAGCAGCGGGAACGGTATTTTTTGCATTCATTGGTTTTGATGCGGTTAGTACCGCAGCACAGGAAACTAAAAATCCAAAAGTAGCTATGCCGATTGGTATCCTTGGTTCATTGGCAGTGTGTACGATTTTGTACATTTTATTTGCACATGTACTTACAGGTTTAGGCGATGTAAATTTCTTCCGTACAGAAGGCGGAGAAGCATCTGTAGTGGCAGCAATAAATAAATTTATGCCGGGTTACGGTTGGTTGGGCAAATTGGTAACAGTGGCCATTCTTGCAGGTTTTTCATCAGTAATATTAGTGATGTTATTGGGCCAGAGCCGAGTATTTTATAGTATGAGCAAAGATGGTATGTTACCAAAAGTATTCAGCGATCTGCATCCAAAATATAAAACACCATACAAAGCAAATTTATTTATACTTATAATCGTGGGGCTTTTTGCAGCCCTTGTACCAGGCGATATCGTTGGTGATATGACCAGTATAGGAACCTTATTTGCCTTTATGCTGGTTTGTGTTGCAGTGATTATTTTACGGAAAACTGATCCTGATCTTCCACGCCAGTTTAAAACACCATGGGTACCTGTGGTTCCTATCTTAGGAATTATAGTGTGTGCCGCTATGATCTTTGGTCTTGGTTGGACAAACTGGTTAAGGTTACTTGGCTGGTTAGCAATTGGTTTCGTAATTTATTTTGGGTATAGTAGATACCACAGTAAACTTGATAACGGAACACAGAAGAAAGACTAACTAACTAACTAATTTATAAATCAACGATGCCCCAGAAATATTTTCGGGGCATTTTTATTTTAGTTACTTTTCTTAGTATTGACCATTAAACCAGACCATTGAAGCGAAGTAATTTCAAAGTGTTAATTTCACTTGATGAAGAGTATTGTTCTTAAAAAAAATATAAGCAGACGAGTAGAAAGCGGACACCCATGGATTTTTGCAAATGAAGTAAATACCGCTAAAGAAAAAGATACCAATGCTGCACCTGGCGAAATTGTAGATGTATTTACATTCGATAAAATTTTTATTGGTAAGGGTTATTACAATCCACAATCGCAGATATCTGTACGATTACTTACCCGAGATAAAAACGAGACTATTAATGAAGATTTTTTTTACAGAAAAATAAAATCGGCCTGGGAGTACCGTCAAAAAATTGGATATGTAGAAAACTGCCGATTAATTTTTGGCGAAGCCGATGATATACCGCAATTAATTATTGATAAGTTTAATGATTATTTTGTTATACAAACTTTAGCACTAGGTATAGATGTCTGGAAACCTTCTATTGTAGATGTTTTAAACAAACTCTTTATCCCAAAAGGTATTTACGAACGAAACGATGTACCAGTGCGGGAGCTGGAGGGTATGGAGCAGCATAAAGGTTTTTTGTCAGATGAATTTGAAACCAATATTGTTATAACGGAAAAGAGTTTTGATGACAGTACCAACGGAATTAAAATGAATATTGATATTGCGAACGGACAAAAAACGGGTTACTTTTTAGACCAGCAGGACAACCGTTTTGCCATAAGGCATATTGTAAAAAATGCGGACGTTCTTGGAGCGTTTTGTTACACAGGTTCGTTTGAAATAAGTGCTGCACATTTTGGAGCAAAATCAGTTTTGGGGCTGGATATTTCGCAGGCAGCGATAGATATGTGCAATAAAAATGCAGCATTAAATGGGCTTGAAAACGTTTGTACTTTTGAATGTGTAAACGCATTTGATGTACTTAAAACCATGAGTAAGGAAGAAAAACGATGGGATGTTGTAATGCTTGATCCGCCTTCATTTGCCAAAAGCCGCAGCAGTATTGATAAAGCAATTGCCGGGTATAAAGAAATAAATTTACGTGGGATAAAGTTGGTAAAGCCGGGTGGCTTTTTGGTAACATCCAGTTGTACCAATTTGGTACAACCACAATTGTTTTACGATATTATTTTAATGGCTGCCAAAGATGCAAAGCGAAGAGTAAGGCAAGTTGTATTTAATGCACAATCTGCAGATCATCCTATTATAAGCGGACAAGAAAATACTCACTATTTAAAATTTTTAATTGTGCAGGTTTTGTAGAATGGCTACCTTATTTCTATTTCATCTACAAACAAATGCGTATCTCCACCCGGGCTTTCATGCCATGC
>JBJXGJ010000174.1:0-2621 GCA_046153805.1 Ferruginibacter sp.
GGTATTGGTGGCATGGTGTATGAGTCTAAAACAGATGCCTTTGACGATAGAGGACTTCCGTATAATGCTTTTTTCAGAAGTGTTTACAATGGCTATCAAGTGGGTAACTATAAAGATAGAAATAAAGTGCTAAGAGATTTAAGAGCAGGCATGGATCGTGTTTATGAAAGTAATAGCGATGGCCATGAACTTCGTCGCCCTAAGTTGTTTGATATGACTTTTAAGCCTACAGTAAATGCTGGTGTTGGTATTGCTTTTAAATTAAGCAAGCGTTTCAGTATCGGTATTGAGGAAGTAGTTACTTGGACAAATGATGACTTATTAGATGGTCAACGCTGGCAGGAATCTTCTTTGGGTGATGCAACACTTACCCGTGATTTTGATGTGTGGCATTATACAAGTGTTAATTTGAACTATAGTTTGGGAGCTAAATCAGTTGAGCCTCTTTGGTGGTTAAATCCATTGGATTATGCGTACAATGAGTTAAATGATCCTCGCCATATGAAATTACCTAAGCCTGTTTTGGATGATGCAGATGGCGACGGTGTAACAGATCAGTTTGATAACGAGCCTAACACTCCTGCAGGATGCCCGGTTGATACACATGGTGTAAGCCGTGATACTGATGGAGATGGTGTTCCTGATTGTAAGGATAAAGAGTTAATTACTCCAACTCAGTGCCAGCCAGTTGATGCTGATGGTGTAGGTAAATGCCCAGAACCTGAGTGTTGCAAAACTCCAAGATTTGAGCCTCCTAAGTGTAACTTAGTTGATTTGCCAAGTATTAATTTTGCAGGTAATACGACAGTACTTTCTGCTGAGGCAAAAGCACTTATTGGTAGCGTAGCTACAAACTTACGTGGCAACCCAGAATGCAAACTCATTGTTTGCGGAAGTGCAGCTAAGAGTAAATCAGGTCAGGCATTAGGACAAAAGCGTGTAGATGCGATTGTTAAATACCTTGTTGAAACTCAAGGTATCAGTGCAGACCGTGTAACTGCTCAATATGATTGCAGCGAAGGCGATCCATCCGTTGTTGAATTACGTGCAGAACAGAAATAAGAATTATAATTCCTTATAGTAAAGCCCTCCTTATCTGGAGGGCTTTTTCTTTAGGAAAAGATTAACCGCAAGAAAGGTATGTTTTAAAATGGTTGGGTTTAATTTGCCCGAAACTCTTAACTTTGCTCGCTTTTATGAAGATTAGAACTTATTTATTTTTATTGGTTAGTGTATTATTTATCCTTGCATCCTGTAACAGGAACAGCGTTTCAAAAATTCTTAAGAGTAAGGATATAGAATATAAATTAAGGATGGCTGAGCAGTATTTTGCTAATAAGAAATACAGTAAGGCGCAGGTTTTATATGAGGATTTGTTTCCGGTACTAAGAAGTGATCCGAGGTTTGAAGATCTCTATTACAAGTATGCGTATTGTGCGTATTACCTCAAGGATTATTTAAGTGCCGAAAATTTGTTTAAAGGTTTTTTAGACGTGTTTCCAAAGAGCACAAGGGCTTCAGAGGCTGATTTTATGCACGCCTATTGTTTTTATAAGCAGTCTCCCAAGGTAGATCTAGATCAAACACCCACAGAAAAAACAATTGGGTTTATGCAGGCCCACATAAACAATTATCCTGAGTCGGCAAAAGTAGATGAAGCAAAAAAAATAATAGAGTTGTGTTACGAAAAGCTGGAAATGAAAGAATACAAAGGTGCAGAATTGTATTTTAATATCAGTGCCTACAGGGCGGCGGCTATTTCCTTTACCAATTTATTGAATCATTATCCGGAATCGAAGCGAACTGATGAGTATAAGCTCATGATCATAAAAGCATATTATCAATATGCAAATTTAAGTATTGAGGCAAAGCAAAAAGAGCGTCATGAAAAAGTGGTGGAAGAGTATTATGATTTTGTGGATCGCTTCCCTGAAAGTAACTTAAGTAAAGAGGCAGTAAAATATTTTAATCTTTCAAAAAACAGTTTAAAAAATATAAACAATGAGCAAACTGATAAGAAAAATTAGTGCTAATACAAGCAATGTAGTTGAAACTAAAAACCTGGCAGATATAAAAGCTAAGACGGGTAATTTATATGAGTCTATTGCTATTGTAGCCAAAAGAGCCAATCAAATTAATATCTCTTTAAAAGAAGAGTTGCATAATAAACTGGAAGAATTTGCAAGCCATACGGATAGCTTGGAAGAAATACATGAAAACAAAGAGCAAATTGAAATTTCAAAGGCGTATGAGCGTATGCCAAATCCTGCTATTTTAGCAACACAGGAATTTGCAGAAGATAAAATATATTACAGAAGAGCTGAGAATGATCTTTTTTCGTAAAGGAAATGTTTAGCTTATATTCATGGCGGTCAGATATTTTGGCCGCCATAATTATTTCATCTTTTCTTGTTTTTTGTTATTTTACATACACATGTTACAAGGTAAAAATATTATCATAGGCATATCAGGAAGCATTGCAGCTTACAAAACAATTACATTAGTTCGGTTCTTAATAAAAGCGGGTGCCAATGTAAAAGTGGTAATGACACCGGCAGCAAAAGAATTTGCATCGCCCCTTGTTCTTTCTACTCTTTCAAAAAATCCTGTTTTTATTGATC
>JBJXGJ010000175.1:0-5396 GCA_046153805.1 Ferruginibacter sp.
CTACGAATTACAACCTACGATAAAATTGTACACCTCAATTTATCTCAGTTTGACAAAACACCCATCGGCACTTTAACTACAAGAACCATAAATGACATAGAATCTGTAAACGATATTTTTAGCGATGGCTTAATACCCATCATTGCAGATATGCTATCTATCATTTCTATTCTAACTTATATGTTTATTGCAGACTGGCGGCTTACCCTTGTTTGCCTTGCACCCTTTCCATTACTTATTATTGCCACATATTATTTTAAGGAAAGTGTAAACAAATCTTTTATAAAAGTGCGCAATGCTGTGGCGGCGCTCAACGCTTATGTGCAGGAGCATATTACGGGAATGGGCATAGTGCAGGCGTTTGCGGCGGAAGAAAGAGAGCAAAAAAAATTCAGCGATATTAATAAAGAGCACCGCAATGCAAACATCAAAAGTATTTTTGCCTACTCCGTTTTCTTTCCGGTGGTGGAGCTGGTATCTGCAGTTTCAATAGGGTTATTGGTGTGGTGGGCAGGTACGGAGGCAGGTATTTCTACAGAAAAAGCTGCACAGGCTGGTGGTATCATAACTTCGTTTATACTTTGTTTAAACTTATTGTTTCGCCCGCTGCGGGTAATTGCAGATAAATTTAATGTGCTGCAAATGGGTGTTATTGCAAGCGAAAGGGTTTTTAAAATTTTAGATAATGAAGACGTATCTGACAGAGCAGGAACTTACAAAACATCAACCATAAAAGGCGACGTAAGTTTTGAGCATGTTTGGTTTTCTTACATCGAAGATCGTTATGTGTTGAAAGATATAAACTTTACAATAAAACCCGGCGAAACCCTCGCCATTGTTGGGCACACCGGTAGTGGTAAAACTTCTATTATCAGTTTAATAAACAGGTTGTACCAAATACAAAAAGGAACAATAAAAATTGATGGAACTGATATTAATGATTACGACCTCGATTTTTTGCGAAGCAAAATAGGCATTGTACTGCAAGATGTATTTTTATTTAGCGGAAGTGTATTGGATAATGTAACGCTTAGAAATGCCGATATAAAAAGAGAAGAAGTTGTACAGGCCGCAAAGCTAATTGGGCTGCATGAGTTTATTGAACGGTTGCCTGGCAGTTACGATTATAACGTGATGGAACGTGGCGCCACACTCTCTCTTGGGCAGCGGCAGTTGCTGTCGTTCGTTCGTGCTTTGTTGTACAATCCTGCTATTCTTATTTTAGATGAAGCCACTTCATCTGTTGATAGTGAAAGCGAAGCACTCATACAAAATGCTATTGATAAATTAATTGCAGGCAGAACTTCTATTGTTATTGCACACCGTTTAAGTACCATTCGCAAAGCAAATAAAATTTTAGTGTTAGATGCCGGCGAAGTAAAAGAAATGGGTACCCACAGTGAATTGATGGCAATGCAAGGACATTATTACGAGTTGCATAAAATGCAATTTGAAAAGCAGGTGGAAACAGTTTAAAAAAATTTTGGCGGGGAGCATTTGTATTTTTGTCAACACTGATTCGGGCTATTCGTTGCAATCTTTTTATTCGCTGAACCGATATAAAAAGGATTTCCACTTCTATCCCGCCGCTCTTCAACAGTAAATCTTTTTTCAACTTTTATTATGCAATATGATTGGCTGCAATTTTTTCCTTCACAAAAAAAATAACATAAACAACCACCATAAACACCATCACAGCCGATAATAAAAAAGTTGCTTCGCTTCCAAATTTATACCAAACAAAACCTGCCAAACTGCTTGCCAGCATGGTACAAATGCTTTGAAATGCGGAGTAGGTTCCTATAGCTGTTGCCGTATTTTCTTTTTCAGAAATATTGCTTATCCATGCTTTGGAAATTCCTTCTGTAGCGGCTACATATAGGCCATATAAAAAAAACAAACCGTAAAAGTGTATTGGTAAAGTTGCATACGCCATACCGGCATATACAATAACAAAAACAAAAAGCCCTCCAATAAATATTTTCTTCAATCCAATTTTATCAGCCAATATACCCAGCGGAAAAGCAAAGATGGCATATACCAAATTGTAAAAAATATAAATTGTTACTATGTTGGTATCATCAAGCCCCGCTTGCTTTGCACGCAACAACAAAAAAATGTCTGAACTATTGAATAATGTAAAAATAAGTAACCCTGTAACTAATTTTCTATACAATTGCGGACTCTGTTTCCAATAATGTAAAAATGAGAAGAAAGAGGTTTTTATTCTTGTACCTTTTGGTAAAATATTTTTGTCCTTTAGCAATAATGTACATAAGGTTGCTAATATTCCCGGCGCCAGTGCAATAAAAAAAAGTGTTTTATAATCTTCGGGGTGCCATTGCAAATACAGCAAAGCCAATAGTGGCCCGAGCACTGCTCCCAAAGTATCCATAGAGCGGTGAAACCCAAAAACCTTTCCTTTTGTTTGTGCTGTGGCTTCGTCTGAAAGTACAGCATCTCTCGCGCCGGTTCGTAAACCTTTACCAAGTCTGTCAACTGTTCTTACAAAAAATACCCATAAAGGCGCAATAAAAAAAGCCATCATTGGTTTCGATAATGCACTAAGCGCATAACCCCATTGCACAAAAGGCATTCTTCTTCCCGTACTGTCAGATAATTTTCCGAAGTAGCCTTTGCTTAATCCTGCAGTTGCTTCTGCTACACCTTCCAGTACACCGATAAGTACAATTGAAAAACCAATACTTTTTAAATATAATGGCATTATGGGGTATAGCATTTCACTTGCTGTGTCGGTAAATAAACTTACGAGCGATAATATCCAGACTGTAGGGGTTATTACTTTCATAACAGCAGCTATATTTCATGTAATAATAGCCAATGTTTGCATACATAGAGCGTGTTATATTTCTACTCTATTTTCATGTTAAAACGCATCGCCTGTGTTTTAATTATTTTTTCAACAGCTTTTTCAAGTGTAACCTCAGGAGGGTTTGTGGTTTTGGTTTTCAGTTTTTCAGCGGTTATAAAATTATTTCTTTGTACGATGATCCTAGCAATTTCTTGTTTTATAACAGTTCTTTAGTTGCTTTTTTGAAGCACAAATTTTTCAAGTTCTTGTGTGGATTTTCTTTGCAGGCTGTCCGGCAAAGACATTTTATCTAATCTAATCTAACAAACATGTTTTTATCTTCTTTCTTTGCATCTACCGGGTAGCGGTCAAGTAGCCCTCCATATTTCAACTAAAGGCTCTCACAGAACATCTGCATTTGTTTTCCCTTTTTTAACGAACCTGTGTTACCACATGAAATATATGTTTCATTTAATTTATCATTTAAAGAGAACAATGCTTCATCATATGGTGTTGGAATATATTCAGCCATGCGTTTTGATTGATGTTGGTAAAACTTCCGTCGCCGCGTTCACCTGCAAAGTTCCAGTGTTCTTTGATCCTTGCCATTCTATCTCCACAATAAATAGTATTTGCAATTACCCCTTTGTCTTTTGCAAGCGCACATCCTTTTGTATAAACTACATCTCCCTGTAAAAAATTTTCATTGCCTGCAATAAAGATCACTTTATAATTTTCAGCAGCGGCATCCCATTTCAATTCATTTAAAGAGTTGTATATAACACGACCACAATACTCATCCCCACCATCTGTTTCTAAGCTAAACAGGTTTTGAGATAGTGAATCACGACCACTTAAAAAGCCATTTATTTGCTTTACATATCCTAGTATTACATTATTTGTTGTTCTGCCATATTCATATAATGCTATCTCTATTTTGGGGGCCAAATTATCTCCACATTTTGCTTTGTCCATTGTTGTAACCATATTCCACAACTGGCTTTCTGCCTGGTCTATCAGGCCATCCATGCTGCCATTCACATCTAGTAAAATGGCTACCTGTATTTTATGTTGTATAGGTTTTTTTGTAGGTATTCTTTCAAAAGAAGAAAACGAAGTAATAACTGTCAGAGAAGTCAAAGAGATGGCAACTTATTTAGAAAAGTTTGTCATAATAAGTGGTTTTTTAACACAGATGCAGCTTTTTGTTTATTTACACAACCTTTTTTGTGAAAATGTTTGTAGCTAAGCGATTTAGTTCTATATCAAGAAAGCAGAAGAAATTCAACTTGCCTAGTCTCAAATTTCAACATTTTCTTCTATCCGATTTATCTTTTTCCCTATTCTGCCCTTATCTTTGCGGCAAAATTGAGGATGTATATGGTAACAAAGAGCATCAAATCGTTCATGGTATTGGCTTTCAGCCTTTTTTTAATCGTTTTTTCTAACAGCAGCTTTGCGCAGGTAACTGAACACGAAGGAACAACTGAGCATAAAGAGGAAAAACTTGATCCAGCTAAGATCATTATTGATCATATTAAAGATGACCATGAATTTCATTTCTTTTCTGTAGGAGATTTTCATGCTACCATTCCACTTCCAGTAATTCTTTACACCTCTACAAAAGGCCTTTCTTTATTTTCTTCTTCACAATTTGGCCATGAAGGGCACCGTGTTATTTACAATGGGTTTGAATTAAACGAGCAAAGAGAAATTATTTCATCTGACGGTAGTAAAGTGTACGATTTTTCGCTTACAAAAAATGTAGTGCAAATGTTTATCGCACTTGGCATTCTTTTCTTTTTGATGAGGGGTATCGCCAATAAATATAAAAATGGCATTGGAGTAACTTCTGCGCCAAAAGGATGGCAAAACGCCATAGAGCCCGTTATTACATTCGTAAGAGATGAAGTTGCAAAACCAAACCTTGGTAAAAAATGGGTTCGTTACATGCCTTACTTACTCACGGTTTTCTTTTTTATATTAATAAATAATTTATTTGGCCTAATACCAGGTTCTGCAAATGTTACAGGAAACACAGCTTTTACTACTGTACTCGGTATTATATCTCTTGTGGTAATTTTAATAAGTACAAATGGCCATTTCTGGGGTCATATTTTCTGGCCTCCGGGCGTGCCAATTTTTGTAAAAATCATTTTAATACCAATAGAATTATTAGGTGTATTGGTTATTAAACCTGCCGCTTTAATCATCCGTTTGTTTGCAAACATGGTGGCAGGACATATTATTATTTTAAGCTTTATTTCGTTGATATTTATTTTTGGTGCTATGGCAAAAGGTGCCGGCTGGGGCTTTAGTCCAATATCTGTTTTATTTACAGTATTTATCTATTTTATTGAATTATTGGTTGCATTTATACAGGCTTTTATTTTTACCAATTTAACGGCAGTATTTATTGGTCAAGCATTTGAGGGTGGACACGATGATGTAGATGGACATCACGAAGCGGTGATAATTTAGGTGGTAGATATTAGACACAAGATTAAAGACAGAACAGGAGATTCTAAAAATTGATTTATCCATCAAACAGATCCTTAAAATATTGATGAAGGTTATCTTGATA
>JBJXGJ010000187.1:0-5244 GCA_046153805.1 Ferruginibacter sp.
GTATAATACAATTAACAAAGTCTAGAGCTAGAGGCTTTAGAAATATAAATAATTTTATTAGTATGATTTATATGCTTGGGAATGATTTTAAATTCAGGAATTCCACTAAATAAACCGAAGAACCATATTATTTAAGGGATGAAATTAATTATCTTCAATAATAGTTGTAAGAATACTCGTTTTAAAACTTTGCAATGGTGATAATCTTTTTCCGCTACTTTATTTTCAAATAAGAAATTCTTTCAAATAGGCTGATGAATTATTTGTTTAAATAAATTAAGATTTAAAATGAAACTAATTCTATATCCTAGAGCAGAAAAATAAAATTCTTGAGAGAAATAATTCCGATTCTAATGCTATATTGCTTGAAAGAATAACATAATGAATAGTAATCTTTTCAATTTCCTAAACTCCATTAATCCTTTATCTGAAGAACTTAAGAATGCAATTGACAACCGTTTATCAGAAATGAAAGTTAAAAAGAAGCAATTTCTTTTAACTGAAGGAGAAGTATGTAAAAATATATATTTCATAGAAAATGGTTTTTTTAAATCATTTCATTTACATGATGGAAAAGAAATTGTACTCCGCCTCGTTGCGTGGCTCACGCAACGTTCGCTAACATCTCCCCTTCAATAAAAGCTAAATAAATATTCCACCGCCCAAGGGCTGCGCTGCTTAGCCGTAAATCCTTTTGTGAGGAACGAACAAAAGATTGTAGGCGGGCAGCGGACTTAGGATGAAAAATGATAACACAATTACAGCCCAAAAACCCCTACTTCGCAGCAATGTCTCGGCCCTTGCCCTACGTGGCGTATGCTGATTTTCGTTATATCAGACACAGGTGCCCGTTGCAAGAAGTTGCAAAGAAATATTCTCCTTCATTAAAACACCATCCCCAACAAACCACTCAAATATTTCCTCCAATATTTCTACACAAAAAAACCTAAGTTTACAATACTGTTTAACAACAACAATTTTAAGTATGAAAAAGTGCATGTACGCCCTCGGGGTCGTTTGTTTTTTAGGTAATTCATTGTTTGCACAAAAAGTGTTTACAACCGCTGATTATACAAAAGCCGTAAACAACCTGGGCGGCAATCTTGGTAAGTTAATTGACCGAAGTGGGGTTACAGCGCAATGGTTGCCCGATGGTAATTTTTGGTACCGGGTTTCTACCGCAACTGGTGTGGAGTATGTTTTGGTAAATGCAAAAACCGGCGTTAAAAAAACAGCCGCTACGAGAGATGGTATTTTGCCCGATTATAAAAGCCCAAGCACGCCTTCGGTAAAATTTAACGAAGTGCTTTCGCCTGATGGCACAAAAGCGGCCTACATTAAAAACTGGAACTTGTGGTTAAGGGATCTTACAACAAAAACCGAAACGGCTTTAACAACAGATGGTATAAAAGATTTTGGGTACGCAACAGACAATGCAGGTTGGACACACAGCGATGCTGCTGTTTTAATTTGGTCGCCGGATTCTAAAAAGATATCTACTTTTATACTTGACCAACGACATGTAAAAGATATGTACCTGGTAAAAACAACCGTTGGTGCACCGATTTTGAGCCAATGGAAATACCCGCTTCCCGGCGACTCTGCCATTCAAAAAATACACCGTGTAATTATTGATGTAACAAATAACACGGTGGTGAAATTAAAAACGGCAGCCGACGATCACCGCAGCACGCTGTGCGATGATGTAAGTTGCAGTGGCTCTTTTGACGACAATGACTGGAGTGCAGATGGCAGCAAACTGGCTTTTGTATCTACGCCGAGAGATCATAAATCTGCTACGTTGCGCATCGCAGATGCACGCACAGGAGATGTTACAGAAGTTTACAAAGAAACAGTTGCTACGCAATACGAATCTGGTCAGGGGGCTGTAAACTGGAAATATTTGCCTGCAACTAACGAGTTTATATGGTATTCTGAAAAAGATAACTGGGGGCATTTGTACTTACATGATATTGCTACGGGTAAATTAAAAAACAGAATAACACAGGGCAATTATGTTGTAACAAAAATATTGAAAGTTGATGAGAAAAAGCGGATAATTTATTTTGAAGGAAGAGGAAAAGAAGCAGGTCGCAATCCCTACTTTAAACATTTTTACAAAGTAGATTTTAGTGGAAAAAACCTGGTGTTGCTTACGCCCGAAGACGCAGATCACTCCTTAACTTTTTCTGCAGATGAAACTAGTTTTATAGATAATTATTCAACTGTCGATAAACCGAACGTTGCTGTTTTAAGAGACTTAAATGGTAAATTAATTTCAACATTAGAAACGGCTGATATCAGCAGGTTAAAAGTTACCGGTTGGAAAGCTCCAATAGCTTTCAGTGTAAAATCTGCCGCTAATGGTTTTGATTTATACGGGTTCATGTACCAGCCGTCTAACCTTGATCCTTCAAAAAAATATCCTGTTGTAAATTATATTTATCCAGGGCCGCAGGGTGGTAGTGTAGGCAACTGGTCGTTTGCTGCTACACGTGCATCAGATCACCAGGCGTTGGCAGAACTTGGGTTTATTGTAGTAGCGCTGGAAGGAAGTTGCAACCCAAACCGCAGCAAGTCTTTTCACGATGCGTGTTATGGAAACATGGCAGAAAATACTTTGCCTGACCAGATTAGTGGCTTGAAACAATTGCAACAAAAATATTCTTATTTAGACCTGGATAAAGTTGGTATTTGGGGCCATAGCGGCGGGGGGTATGCAACAGCCTCTGCCATGTTTAACTATCCAGATTTTTATAAAGTGGGTATCAGCGAAAGTGGTAACCACGACAACAGAAATTACGAAGACGACTGGGGCGAAAGATATATCGGTTTGGATGTAAAAGGCAGCAATGGAAAATCCATTTACGAGCCACAGGCTAACCAGGTAAATGCTAAAAATTTAAAAGGTCATTTATTAATTGCTCATGGCAACATGGATGATAATGTACCGCCATCCAATACATATCTTGTAGTAGAAGCGTTGCAAAAAGCAAACAAAGACTTTGATCTCATTATTTTTCCCAACCAGCGCCACGGCTTTGGCGACGACAGTTATTATATGATGCGCCGCCGCTGGGATTATTTTATAAAAAACTTAATGGAGGCAACACCACCGAAAGAATTTGTAATCAAGTTGACGCCTGATGGACGGAGGTGATGGAAGGAGTTGTTATCTAGATTAAAATTAGCATCATGCTAATTTTAATCTAGATAAAAGTAGAAAAAGAGTTACTTGTAGAGCATCTAATAAAAACGGATGCCCTTTTTATTTTCGGTTCACCTAGGCTCATGCCTCACAAGACCTTCGCTCCCTTTTTTCTCACATTTTATCGTTACCTCTTTCTCACATAAACAAAGATTTTGTTATCCTTTCGTGTGGCGGGAAGGCCGTCGGACAATAAAGCTCAATCCCCAGTCTAAAAGACATAACCAATACTTGCACCACCAATTACAACTCGTAAGGAACGGTTTGTATCATACTTTGCAAAATCTGCATACAACACTTGGACACCAAAATCAGCACGCAAATAGAGTTTGCATATTTCTGCTTGGTATCCTGCCATGAAAAAAAGTTGCAGTAGCTCCTTCAAACGCTTCTTTTTCAACTTGGTTAATTAATGCAAATTCATTAGTACGAACATTCTGTCCAATAGATACATAGGGTGAAGTAAAAGTATAGATATACCTATTCCACTTTTTTCTATCTTTTGGAAACAGATAATATTTTCCTTCTACTGAACCAAATCCATGAAAACTGCATTGATTTACATTTTTACCTTTCCCAAATTTATTTATTCCTACACCTAATTTTACGTCAATAGTGACTGCATTTTTTATTTGGTGTTCAAAATTAAAAGCTAGTGTGTTTATTTCTCTATTTGGAGATAATGGACTTGTAAAGATGATTCTGTAAATACTTTTATCTATTGTTTGAAGTTTTTCAATTGGTGCGTTTGAAGAAGACTTTTGGGCAAGGCAAACAACAGGAAATAATAGAGTTGCAA
This sequence comes from Ferruginibacter sp., assembly GCA_046153805.1. GTDB lineage: Bacteria > Bacteroidota > Bacteroidia > Chitinophagales > Chitinophagaceae > Ferruginibacter. The sequence goes on from JBJXGJ010000187.1 coordinate 4,008, forward strand.
GTAAAAATTGAGGTGCTTTGATGAAGTAAATATCTAAATGAAAATATTCGCAATCCTGCAATAAATACATAACAAATAGCTTTAACGAACTATGATTGAAAATAACTTAAATGTTTATTATTGCTCCAAAACATTTTCCTTGCTTGAATTTACTATTTAAAAAACTTACTTTCGGTTTTTTATAAACCAATACTTAACTGATTTTACACTAAAAATTATTTATGTCGCCTTATCTTCTTTTATCGTTTGTATTAGGTTACTTTATTCTGCTGCTGATAGTGGCTTGGTACACCAGCAAAAACTCTAACAACGACTCATTTTTTATTGGTAACAAAAACAGTAACTGGATGCTCGTTGCATTTGGCATGATTGGTACATCATTATCAGGAGTAACATTTGTGAGCGTGCCCGGTGGTGTGGCTGCTGGTAATTTTTATTATTTTCAAATAGTATTAGGGTATTTGTTAGGATACATTGTAATTGCTTTTGTATTGATACCTCTTTACTATAAAATGAATCTGACTTCCATTTATACTTATTTAGAAATGCGATTGGGAGTAAATGCTCATAAAGCGGGTGCTTTCTTTTTTATACTATCCCGTGTAGTTGGTGCTACAGCTCGTTTGTACTTAGTTATAAGCATACTTCAAATCTTTATTTTTGATAAGCTACACATCCCGTTTGCTTTAACTGCTATTGTAATTTTGGCTTTAATTTTACTGTACACTTTTGAAGGTGGCGTAAAAACAATTATTTATACAGATACATTACAAACTACAGGTATGTTGCTTGGATTGGTGGTTTGTATCATTGTAATTGTAAAAGCCATGGGTACAGATCTTACCGGTGCATTAACATTAATGAATGAAAAAGGATATACTAAAATTTTTAATACTGACGTAAAAGCAGGCTCTTTTTTCATGAAAAATATTATTGGCGGGATGTTCATTGCGATTGCAATGACTGGGCTTGACCAAGAAATGATGCAAAAAAATATTAGTGTAAAAACAATTAAAGATTCTCAAAAAAATATTATGACGCTGTCAGTTGTGCTAATGATAGTGAATTTTATGTTTTTATTTTTAGGAGGTATACTTTATTTATACGCAAGTGCAAATAATATAACATCTTTGCCAGATGATCTATTTCCTACCATTGCCTTAAGTGATGCTTTTAGTGGAACGATAGGTATTATTTTTATCATTGCATTGATATCTGCTCTTTTTCCTAGTGTGGA
>JBJXGJ010000202.1:0-3082 GCA_046153805.1 Ferruginibacter sp.
GTTTTAATAATGTTGGTAGCCGCAGAGCCAATCAGCAATTTTGTAAATAAGCATCCCGCCTTTAAAATGCTGGCACTTTCATTTTTATTACTGATAGGGTTTGCTTTGGTAAGCGAAGGCTTTGGCATTGAGATTCCAAAAGGATACATTTACTTTTCAATGGCTTTTTCAATGCTGGTAAGTGTTTTTCAAATGCGGATGAATAGAAATAATAAACCAGTAGTAACACATGAACATTATAAAGAGGGGGAAGATAAATTGTCGAAAAATATTTTATAATAACATGGTGATATTGAAAATGTGCAGGTATTTTATTTTGGCTCTGCTATTTATAACATTTTCAGGGCCTTTGTTTTCACAAGAACAAAGGCTTGCCGACTATAATTCTATTGGATGGCTTGTTTATACTGGCACTTTTAGAATAAAGCCGAAAATTGCCATACATACAGAATACCAATGGCGCAGGGTTGATGAAGTAAAAAACTGGCAGCAGGGATTGTTTCGTACAGGAATAAATTATGCTGTCAGAAAAGATGTAAGTGTAAATGCCGGCTATGCTTTTGCCGAAACTTATGCCTATGGTGATTATCCTGCCGCATTCGCTTTTCCGGAACACCGCATTTTTGAACAGGTGTTAATTAAAAACCCGGTTGGCAGTATTGACCTGTCGCATCGGTTTACTTTAGAGCAACGCTTTATTGGCAGGATAACAATGCCCAACGGAATAAAAAACACCGAATACATTTTTTTAAACAGGATGAGATACCGGATACGTGGGGAAATTCCACTACACAAAAAAGAAGCAGCTAAAAAAACATGGAGTATCATAGCACAGGATGAGGTTTTTATTGGTTGGGGTAAAAATATGGGCGCAAATATTTTCGATCAGAACCGGCTGGCTGTTTTGCTTGGTTACAAATTAAATCAAACCATAAAATTTGAAGCCGGTTATCTTAATCAAATTTTACAACAGGGCAAAAGAGTAAATGATAAGGATGTATTTCAATACAACAATGGTTTCATGCTTGCCACACATGTATCATTGAGTTTTATAAAATAAGCCCATTGCAAGGCATCAAAAATAATGAGAATAGTAAATAGATATTTGTGTACAATCTTCTTCTTCCTTATTAGTAATTTCTGCTTTTCCCAGGGTTTTGATTTAGGCAGTTGGAACATTATAAATGTGAAATATAAAATAAATGAAAAATGGAATGTTTTTGGCGAAGTTCAAATACGGTCATTAAAATTCTATAAAAATTTTCATTATCATGAATATAAAGGAGGCGTTAATTTTAAAGCACATCAAAATGTAACGCTGACAATAGCTGCGGGCGACTATGATACTTATAAAGAAGGGGGCAATTTTATTAAGCCCAAAAATAATGATGAATTCCGGTTGTGGCCACAAATCAGTTTTATACAACCCATTGGGAATTCTAGTTTAGAGCAAAGGTATAGAGCAGAGTTCAGGTTTACAAGCAATGGTTTTAGAAACAGGTTGAGGTATAGGTTAGGGCTTGCTTATCCCTTTGGAAATAATAAATCAGGTTTCAAACCCTATCAAATCAATTTAAGCAATGAAATATTTTTTACAGACAAAGAACCCTATTTTGAAAGAAACAGGGTATTGGTTTCATTTGGATATAGAATAACAAAGCAAACTACTTTTCAATTGGGATATTTACACCAATTTGATTACAAAATAAATGATGAAACCGGTCGTGACTTTTTACAAATAGGTTTCTATATTGAATTAGCGAATAAAATTAAAAAAAGAAATAAACTCTAACAGATTGATGCAGGAAGCACATTTCTCTTTCTTCTTTATAAAATAGATTGATTTTTTAAAGAGTATCAATTCACAGGAGCAAATTTTTTAGGACACCAAAATATATCCTTTTAACTCTTTGCTTTAAATTTATTAATCGCATTCCTTGTAAATTCACTCAACACTAATTTTCCGCTGATAGCTGCCCTTTCTTTTAATAATTCATCCCAATGCTCTGTTCCTTTCCAGAATATTTTTTTCATGGCCGCCATGGCCTGCGGATTTGAATGTGCCAGTGTATTTGCCAGCCGGTAAACAGCTTCGTCCATATTTTCAATACTCTCGTGCACTTCGGCAAACAGTCCTTTTCTTCTGGCCCAATCAGTACTGCGCCAGCTTGTGGCATCAATAGCAAGTGCGCTAAAGGGCCCAACACCTATCTTTCGTTCAACTGCGGGGCCAACAACAAAAGGGCCAATGCCAACAGCCAATTCGCTCAATTTTACTTCGGCCTTAGTGTTTGCAATAGCATAATCAACCGCACTCGCTAAACCAACGCCGCCGCCCACACATTTGCCCTGTATACGGCCTATAATAAATTTGGGGCATTTTCGCATGGCATTGATCACATTGGCAAAACCACTGAAAAATTTTAAGCCCTCGGCTTCATTTTTAATTGCCACCAATTCATCAAAACTGGCACCGGAACAAAATGTTTTATCACCCGCACTTTTTAAAATAATTACCCTGGTATCATCATGTGTGCCTGCAAAATGAATTTCACGGGCAAGTTCTTCCAGTATTTTTCCGGGCAGGCTGTTGCTTTGCGGATGAAAAAATTCGATGGTGTTGATGCCGTGTTCAATATGGGTTTTTACATATGCTTCTGTGCTCATAAAAAATATTTTCGATTATAAAATTATAAAATCTTACTGTTCTTTTTCTGTACCATTGTCAATATTGTTGCCACGCCTGTTACTTCTCCGGTTTCATCAATCATCTCTACAAGCCATTTCACAATTCCTTTGTCAATATCATCTCCTCTTTTAAAATCTTCGGGCTTTTCAACAACACGTTTATCATTCAGCAATTTTTGTTTACAGGTAAACCGTATGTGAATTTCACTGCCGGGATAAACAGGTTTTGTAAAACGCAGCTCATCAATACCATAATTCAGCAACACAGGATTTTTTTCATAACTGTCAACAAACAACCCGGCGGCAATGCTCATGATAAAATATCCATGCGCCACCTGCTGCTCAAACATGGTGCCTTCAAAATCGGTGGTTTTAATGTGTGCATAAAAATGAT
>JBJXGJ010000199.1:0-17011 GCA_046153805.1 Ferruginibacter sp.
ACCAATTCCATTTTGGTTTTGTTTCTTGCTTTTGCTTAATGGAAAGCTTTTTTTGTTGTTCATTTTTGTCCTGTTTTTTGTTGACTTATCCCATGATTTGGAGTCAACCTATTTTAGGACTATACAACAGCTAACAACGAACAGGGCTTGGCGTTGTTGGGGAAATAGTATTCCGTCAGCTTGGAACCGTAGCCCAATATTGTTACAGAAGTTGAAGGTAAGAACTAAAAGCCAAATAGCATTCCGTCTGCTGGAACTGAAGCTGAATAGAATTACAAAAGATGAGGATTTGTTCGTCAGCCCCACTTTTGCCAAACCCAATGTTGGCAGAAGTGCTATTCGTCACGAAAGCGTTATTGTGTTTTCTCTTGTGTCAATGCAGAATTTTGTACCTTCTAAAAAGTCAAGTCCAAGAAGTCCGTTGTAGTCTGAAAAAATGCCGTGAGCTAAGAAGTCGTAAACTTGAATTTGAAACTTTTCCTTTGTCAAACCAAGTGATGCAAATGTATCAAGTTCAAAAACTTCTGTTTCAATAATTCCTTTAGCCGTTTCAATTTCAACAGTCCCAATACTGTCTTTTAGGTCGTGTCCGAGCAAGTACAAAGCATTGCTGTCAATGGTTGTGTTTGTTACACCTGTGTCCAAAATCATTTTTAATTCATACTTGTTGTCGATTTCAATATTTACAAGTATAAGTCCACTTTCCGGCTCTCGCTTAAATTTATAGGTCATTTTGTAATCCGATTAAATATGCCTGTAATTTTTCTAGTCGGTCTAAAAGTACCTGTATAAATTAAAGTTATTTTGTCGAAGTTTGAAGTTTTGTCTCTACCGATATAACAAACTTCTTTTTTGTCTTTGCTGTGAAATAACGGGATGCCTGAAAGAACGTCAATTTTACTATCGTCCATAATTGGATTGCCAAGTAAAACCCATTCTTCTGGATAGAGGGCTTTTATGTCTGCGATATTTATTAATTGTCCCATATTTTATTGTCTATTTACGATGCGAGTTTACGGAATTTGTCCGTCACTTGCAAGTTAGTGAGGTGTGTCGCAGCATTTCTGCCAACAGCAAACTCTTGCAGCCCTAGCAGATAAACTAACATCATTCCCCACCCACAGCCCTTCAACCTTCAACCTTCAACCATTTACATTTCTTACCTTTGCAGGTATTAAAAAACCACAACAAAAAGCGATGGCAGATACACAGGAAGTATTACAAGAGGTAGTAATAAAATTTGCTGGTGACAGTGGCGATGGTATGCAGCTTACCGGTACCCAGTTTACCAACAACAGCGCTATGCTGGGGCTCGATCTTGCGACTTTTCCCGATTTCCCGGCCGAGATTCGTGCTCCAATAGGAACCCTGCCCGGCGTGAGTGGTTTTCAGCTCCGTTTTAGCAGCGATAGAATATTTACCCCCGGCGACGATTGCGATGTACTTGTGGCAATGAACGCAGCGGCACTTAAAGTAAATTTAAAAGGCCTTAAAAAGGGCGGTAAAATATTGGCTAATATTGATGGATTTGATGCAAAGAATTTAAGATTGGCCAATTATCCTGAGGGAATAAATCCGTTGGAAGATCATAGCCTTGATGGGTATGAATTGATAAAGATGGATGTTACCAAAATGACTCGTGAGGCGTTGAAGGATATTACCATGGGTACCAAAGAAAAAGACCGTGCAAAGAACATGTTTGTACTTGGGTTTTTATATTGGATGTACAACCGCAGTATGGACAATACCATACAGTTTCTTACAGAAAAATTTGGTAAAAAACCCGAGATACTCGAGAGCAATGTAAAGGCACTGCAAAGCGGTTACAATTTTGGTGATACAACAGAAACTTTTTCGGCTCGCTATTCTGTACAAAAAGCGATCATGGATCCTGGAACATACCGTTCTATGATGGGCAACCAAGCGCTTAGTTATGGGCTTATTGCAGCTTCGCAAAAAAGTGGGCTGCAATTATTTTTGGGTTCTTATCCCATCACACCGGCATCAGATATTCTGCACGAACTTAGCAGGCACAAAGCTTTTGGTGTAAAAACTTTTCAGGCAGAAGATGAAATTGCAGCAATAACCGCTGCTATTGGCGCAAGCTATGGTGGTTTGCTTGGCTTAACAACTACGAGTGGACCCGGCATGGCGTTAAAGACTGAAGCGATGGGGCTTGCAGTTATGCTGGAAATACCTTTGCTCATTATTAACGTACAACGTGGTGGCCCAAGCACAGGCTTGCCTACAAAAACAGAACAGAGCGACCTAATGCAGGCTTATTATGGTCGCAACGGCGAGTGCCCAATGCCCATTATTGCGGCAAGCACACCAAGCGATTGTTTTATGGCAGCCTTTGAAGCTGTTCGCATTTCGGTGCAGCACATGACGCCCGTTATACTTTTGAGCGATGGTTATATTGCCAATGGTGCAGAGCCATGGAAGTTTCCACAGAGTGCAGATTTACCTGAAATTAAAACGGCTTTTAAAACACAACTTGGCGACCACGAAGAAAAGTTTCAGCCATATTTGAGAGATGAAAATCTTGTGCGCCCTTGGGTAATACCGGGCACGCCGGGCATGGAGCACCGCATTGGTGGGTTGGAAAAACAAAACATTACCGGAAACATTAGTTACGACCCCGAGAACCACCAGTTGATGGTAAAGATTCGTCAGGAAAAAGTAGATAAAATTGCAGATCATATACCGGACCAGAAATTAGATAGTGGTCATGACAAAGGAAAAGTATTGGTACTTGGTTGGGGCAGTACATACGGCTCGCTTAAAAGTGCTTGTACACAATTGCAGGCTGAGGGTGCATCTATAGCCCACGCACACATTCGCTACATGCGCCCTTTCCCAAAAAACCTGGGCGATATTATTAAGAACTTCGATAAGGTACTCGTACCCGAATTAAACAACGGGCAACTGGTGAAAATTATAAGAGATGTTTACCTCACAGATGCTGTAGCTTACAATAAAATAATGGGCATTCCATTTACGAAGGCAGAGTTAATAGAAAAAATGAAAGAGATGCTGGCGGATTAGAGCCTACAGATTTTGAGGGATTTGTACAGATTTTTTTTAATTGATTTAATAACGAAGGCTATAGGCAAAATGGTAGCCATTGTATTGGCGGTTTATTGCTCACAGATTTGAGGGATTTGTACAGATTTTTTTTAATTGATTTAATAACGAAGGCTATAGGCAAAATGGTAGCCATTGTGTTGGCGGTTTATTGCTCATAGATTTGAGGGATTTGCACAACTTTTATTAAATGATAAAGGCTACCACAATCATGGCAGCCTTTTATCATTGTTACATGTTTTATCTTAAAACCAGCTTCCTATAAACTTCTCATCCGCGTTTTTCAATTTTCTTCTTCTGCGGTTCACTTCAAATCTGTGGCTAAATGCTGTAAATACCATAAACGGAATAAATAAGAAAATGAGCGGTGGTATTCCAAGGAACGATATCCATTTACCACCAAAAGTTCTTCTCATTGGTCTCCGTAACCTTTCTGCAATTAAATACATGGCAGGTACAATAATCAGTGTCATAAAAAATGCAAACGCCAATCCAAAAATGATGGTCCAGCTCAATGGTTTCCAAAACGCAACGTTATCGCCACCAAAGAAAATATGCGGATTTAATTCTGAAAACAGGGTAACAAAATTAATATTAAAACCCACTGCAATGGGTATAAATGCAAGGATGGCAGCAAGGGCGGTAAGCAATACAGGAATAATTCTTGTTTTGCCGGCCTGTACAACTGCTTCTCTGGTTTTCATACCACGGCTGCGCAATTCTTCGGCAAACTCAATTACCAAAATACCGTTTTTAACCACAATACCCGCGAGCCCCACAATACCCAACCCGGTCATTAAAACAGATGCTTCCATACCAAAAATGGAGAACCCGAGCAACACACCAATTACACTAAACACAATCTCGGTAAGAATAATAACCGACTTGCTAATTGAGTTAAATTGTAATACCAACGTTAACAATATTAACCCTAGTGCAATAAACAATGCCTTGCCCAAAAACGCACCTGTTTCTGCCTGCTGTTCGCCTTCGCCGGTTTGCTTAATGGTAACGCCGTCATCCTTTTTACTGAACGATGCAAGGTGCTGCGCTATTACCTGGTTCACTGCAGTAGCGTTAAAACCCTGTGTTGTGAGCACATTGGAGCGAAGCTGTATCAACCTTTTTTGGTTTTTACGTTTTACACTTCCAAATGTGCTGGTCGGTTCCACTGTTACCAACGAACTGATCGGAATATTCTTTACCTGCCCGCCACTTGCAAAATCGCGGAAGGAAATGCGCATGTTTAACAACTCGGATAAACTTTGTCTTTGCAGTTCGTTGTTGCGCAACTGTATTTTGTATTCGTCTTTTCCTTCCTTTATTTTTGAAATTTCTTTACCAAATAATGCGGTACGAATTTGCAGGCCAACCTGTGCAGATGAAACGCCTTCTATCAATGCACGCTGCCTATCTACGGTTAAAGTAATTTCAGGATTGTTAAGATCAACGTCCATTTTCAATTCTTCTACGCCGGGCACCTGGATACTGTCTAGATAATTTTTTAGGTTAACAGACGTTTTTACAAGGTTGTCAAAATCTTCACTCGCTACTTCAATATTAATCGGAGGGTCAGTTGGCGGGCCGCCGCTCTCTTGGTCCACACTTATTTCTGCGCCGGGTATGCCGGATATTGCCGAACGGATCTGGTCTAAGTAAGGCTTTGAACTTTTGCCATGTCTCCTTTCATATTCTACAAACGAAACCTGCACACGTCCTAATTCTCCGCGGGTACTTCTATCGCCAGATGCGGGATCGCTTGCGCCTATGGCAACGTTGCTTATAACACTTTCTACAATCGGGTTTTTTTTGCCGGTTGCATTGTCAATTTCCAATACTTTATTCACTTTTGCTTCCAACGTTTTCACTATTGAATCAGTGTATTGCACACTTGTTCCTACAGGTAATTTTAAGTAAACATAAATTTGGTTTGGATCACCCTTTGGGAAAAACGCTATACCAATTCTACCCGTAGAAACTGAGATTCCAAAAATAACGACTGACAAGATGAGCAGCACTACCGTGCCCAATAATAAGTGTACAGGCCTCCATCCTTTTAATGACCAGCGAATTAAATTCTCGTAATGGCTCATTATCCACGGCAGTACTTTGTTTTGAAAGCTGTGTATGGCCCCTTCAATTACATACCTGTGCAATACAACCAATATCATAAAAAATATAAGAAGATTGCCTAAGAAGGGTGTGCCCATCACATCCAGCAAAATGCCCAGTGCAATAATGATCCAGAAGAAAGGCTTTTTAAATATGGCTGATTTTTTCTCAGGTGCGCCTTCAGGATGGTTCATAAAATCTACCGCAAAAATGGGGTTCATTATAAACGCAACCAACAAAGATGCTGCAAGCGTAAAAATAAGCATGGTGGGCAGGTACACCATAAACCTGCCGATGATGCCGGGCCAAAAGAGCAGTGGAAAAAATGGTGCTAACGTGGTAAGTGTACCTGCAAGCACGGGCACAAAAACTTCGCCTGCTGCCATTTTTGTGGCCGTGTTTATGGGTATTTTTCCTTTGCCATCTACAAATATCCGGTGGGTATTTTCAATAACCACAATGGCATCATCTACAATAATACCAAGCCCAAACAACAGGGCAAACAGCACCATAAAGTTGAGCGTTACATGCGTACCTACAATTAAATCTGCCCCCGGTAAAAATACAAATGCCACAAACATACTAAGCGGTACACTCAAGGCCACGAAGAAGGCGTTGGTAACACCCATAAAAAACATGAGTACAATTAGCACCAAAAGAAAACCGATCACAATAGAGTTTACCAGCTCATTAAACGAAGCTTTTGTTTTTACGCTTTGGTCACCAGTTACAACGGCATTTAGGTTTTCAGGAAAGATTACACCCCTGCTTTCCTTTACCATTTTTTGCACCGCATCACTCGTTTCAATGAGGTTTTCACCACTGCGTTTTACAATGTTTAGGGTTACAACGTTCTTACCATCAAGCCGTGCGAAACTCTCCACATTTCTTGTAGTATCTTTTATGGTAGCGATGTCTTTTAAATAGATGGGGTTGCCGCTGGTGTTTCTTACAATAACACTTTCAATATCGTATGCTGTATGAAACTGTCCTTTCAATTGTAGGTTTCTTTTCATATCGCCCACATCTAACAAGCCACCTGAAATATCTGCGTTTTCTCTTGCCACGGCATTACCAATATCATCGAAGGTGATACCTGCCGCCTGCATTTTGTAATTATCTACATTTATTTTAAACTCTCTTTCCGGCGCACCTACAATATCTATTCTGTTTATCTGCGGAATGTCTTCGAGCTTGTCCTTCATATCATCAGCAAATTTTTTAAGTTTTGCCATGGCGTAATCCCCGCTCAGGTTTACGTACATAATCGGTTGGTCGCTCAGGTTTACCTCTAAGGCGGTTGGCTGTTGGGTAAGATCGTTTGGCAGATCTTGCTTTGCTTTATCGATGGCATCCTTCACTTTTTGCAGTGCCACATCTACCTTTACATCCGTATTAAACTCCACCTGTATAGCAGAAAAATCCTGTAGAGAAGTACTGGTAAACTTGGTGATTTTGGCACCGGTAATTCCTTTTATTTGTTTTTCAATGGGGCGTGTAACAAGGTTTTCTATATCTTTTGGCGAGTTACCTACATAAATAGTCTGCACATAAATGGTAGGTATCACAATATCTGGAAACTGCTCCTTGGGGAGTGTAAAAAACTGGTAAAGCCCAATCAGCGTTACAATAACCATAATGAGGTAAATGGAGGTTTTATTTCCAATACTCCACGATGTGGGCTTAAATTCTTTAAACTTTTTTTGTATATTTTCTATTACACTCATACAATAATTTTTCTTTTGAAATATATGCTTACCGTTACATTTTTATACTTAGAGGTTTGCTGTTTTCAATTGCTGCCCTTCGTACAAACCTGTATAGCCTTCTACAACTAAATTTTCTCCCGCCTTTAAACCTGACTTTACTTCTATTGCTGCGTCGTTTATCATACCTACTGTTACTGGGCGTTTGCGGGCAAAAAGCCTTCCCTTTTCTGATGATGCTACCATTACAAATTTTCCTTTTTCGTCGTTCTGCAAAGTTTTTAGAGGAATGGCAATTGAGTTGGGCGAAGCGTAATCCCTTATTTTTAAAAGAGCAGTCTGGTTAGGGCTTAAAGAAGCATCTGAAGGTAGTTTGGCTTCTACCACAAAACCCCGGCTGTTAGCATCAATAGATGCACCAATAAAACTCAAGGTTGAATTATAGGTTTTCTTTGTATCGGGCATTGTTACAATTACGGCCGTACCCCTGCTCACCTTACCAAGGTAATTTTCTGGTATATTTCCTACAACCTTAAGGCTGCTCCTGTTTACAATTTTTATTTGCGGGCCTGTGGCACCCACACCGCTAAAGGTTTCTCCTACCCTTATATTTACAACATCTGCCACACCGGTAACATCGCTGTACACGTTGGCTGTGTTCATTTGCTCCTGGGCAAGTTTTACATTTTCTGCCACCTGCGATAACTGGTTTTCTAAAGACGCTACATTTGTTTGTGCTGTAAGCAATTGCACTTCGGTGCCAATGCCTTTGTCCCAAAGGTTTTTCTGACGATCGTACAGACTTTTTGCTAATGCCAGTTGCGTTTTTATACCTGCGCTTTGTTGCTTTGCAGCTTGTACCTGCTGGCTTTGTACAGCATTATCAAGCTTTAAAAGCAACTGGCCTTTTTTTACAAGCTGCCCTTGCTTTACCAATACCTGCTTTACCTGCCCACCCATACCACGTGGCGAAATGTAAGAACTGTTCTCTGCATCTATTTTGCCCTGTAGCTCTATATAATGATCAAAGTTTTCTAAAACGATGGGTGCAAAAGCTACCAGTTTTATTTTTGAAGGGTTGGCACTTGTCGTATCCAGTTTAGATAATTCTTCTTGCAGCTTTATAATCTCTGCGTCTTTTTTATCTTTTTCGCCTTTTAATTTTTCCAGTTGTGTTCGCTTATCGGTCAGCGTTGCGTTGTTTTCTTTTTTATTTCCTCCACAAGAAACTGCAAGTAGGGAAGCTGAAAGTAACATGGTAAAAAATGTTGTCTTTTGCATATAGTCGGTGTTGTATTTTTTTGTTAGTATTATAATTTTCCGGTCGCTTGTTGGTAATCAATCTTTGCAATAATGGCATCGTACAAGGCACTGTAATAATTATTTTGTGCTATTTTAAGTTCTGCCTGCGCATTGTATATTTCCTGATTATTACCAAGCCCCTGTTCGTATTTTATTTTTGTTGTGTTGTAAACTTTTTCTGCGAGTTCTTTATTTTTTGATTGATTGTTTATTGTGATAAGAGATGTAGTAAAAGATAAAGTTGCTTGTGCAATATCATTATCAATATTGGCTTTTAATTGCTCAATATTATTATTGGTTTGCTCTAATTCAAGCTTCGCCTTACTTACTCTTGCAGATTTGGCAAATCCGTCGAAAATAGGTATTGATATTTTTAATCCAATTTGCGAACTAGTAAACCACTGACCATTATTAAAAAAATTAAATTGATTTCGTTGTGCGTTTTTGTTATAGCTTCCATATAAAGCTACCGTTGGCAAATAGCTTGATTTGAATCTTTTTATATTGTACTCACCTAGTTTTTTCCCTACTTCCAGCAGTTGGAATTCTTTTCTATCGGAATAATTATAATTGTTGTCAGGAATATCGCTTTTCAAAATATCCTCGTTCAGTGTATCAGTAAGTACAAGGGTATCTTTTTGAGGCATGTTCATTAAAAATTTTAATCCAGTGTTACCCGCATTTATTTGACTTTCCAATTTGACTTTTTCAGTCTTAAGATTATTCAATTGAACACTTACTTTATCTATATCAAGTTTTTCAGCAAAGCCTTGTTTATAAATTTCTTTGGTATCGGATAATAATTTTTCGAATCTTTCAATGTTTGCATCTAGTGAAGTGAGTTGAACCTTTGCGACCACGAGCTGATAATAAATTTTATAAATATTTACTTTTATCAATTCCTCAGTTACGGCTATTTTTTTTCTTTGAAAATCTATGGAAGCACTTAGGGCTTGCAACCCAACAAACACTTGCCCGTCAAATAGTAATTGAGAAAAATCCAAGCCTGCATTTGCTGTGTATTTGGTACCAAACTGAGCCTGAACAAACCCAAAATCATTTGGAGCCACTATGGTATTACCATTACCATCTTTAACAGATTCTTGTAATAGCACACCATATGTAGCTCGAGATATAAAATTGGGGAAACTTTGAACCGCAACATTGGGAAAGTAGTTTCCTGATAGACTTCCATTCACCTGGGGCAATGCAGCAGAAGCAATTTCGCGATTTGTTTGCTTTTGAATCTGCAAATCTATTAGTGCGTTTTTTACACTTATTGAATTTTGAAGCGCAAATTCAACCGACTGTTTAATAGAAAAATTATTTGATGCCTGACCTGATGCATCACCTATCCAAAAACTCATGATGAGTATCATTAAAAATGCAAAAAATGTATTCACTGTCGTCTTGTTTTTCATACTTTTATCAATTAGATTTATTTTTTCTTTCTGCCATATACTTCATGGCGATTTTGTAACCTTTCATATTAACCAGACCAAATAAAAAATGCATCGTTATTTCCTGCTCTATAGCCACCAAATTTGATTTTACTTTTGTATGAAACTCAGGGTTGAAAGGGAGCATCATACTCTCTACTCTAAAACGAGCAATCACTTCCACCTTTAAATCTTCTCTGTACAATTCTTCCTCAATACCCCGTTTTAAGTTTTGTTTAATTACCCCAAACAAATAATCGTTTTTATGCTTAGCAAATTGTTGGTATGCAGTTGGATAATACTTTTGCATATCAAACAGTAATGATGGATTCATGGACCTAAAGGCTTCCATAATGAAATCCATGGCGAGAAAGATTTCATGTACTGCGTTTTCTGCAGCAGTAGTATCTCTCTTACAGCAGGTTTCGCTGTGTTGTAACAATGATTTTATAACATCATCTACCAATGCATCTTTATCTATATAAGATTGGTAAATGGTTTTTTTGCTGATGCCAAGGCTGTTGGCAATATCATCCATGCTTACGCTCTTAAGCCCAAATTGCATGAAAAGTTCATGCGCTTTCTGCTTTATTCTTTCGCCGGTTGTTAATATTATTTCCATAATCGGGTGCAAAACTATGGAAACTTTTAATGTAATACAAGTTTCCATATTAAGTTATTATTACCGTTTATCATATTTATTCACTTTAAAAGAGTTTTAGATGGCTATGTAAACAATAATTTATCTTTGGCACTTAACCAGTTTAGCAATGGATAAGCCTTTTGATTACCGAAAATTTCTTCAATATTTTTTACAAGGTTTGCTTGTAATTGCGCCTGTGGCCGTCTCTATATATGCACTTGTATTTGTAGTAGGCACGATTGATGGATGGATACCCATTTTTAGTTATAAAGATGAAATTGGTGTAACTCGTGTGCAGAATTATGGTTTGGGGTTTATCATTATACTTGGCAGCGTGATACTTATTGGCTATTTCAGTTCGTTTTTTATAACAAGCCGTATTATCAGCTTTTTAGATAAAATAATGCAGAAAGCACCGGGTATAAAACACATTTATGGCACCACAAGAGATTTTTTTGAAGCCTTTGCAGGAGATAAAAAGAAGTTTACCCAAAATGTACTGGCCAATGTAGATGACAATGATGTGTGGCGCATGGGCTTTATTACAAAAGATGATATGAGCGATTTTGGGCTGGTAGATTTTGTAGCCGTTTATGTACCCATGGCCTATTCCGTAGCGGGCAATGTGTATATTATACCAAGGGCAAGAATAAAACCCATAACAAATATTACAAGTGCACAAACCATGAAGTTTGCAGTAAGTGGCGGGTTAACAGAAGTATCTGACGAACATGTGAGCCCTTCGTAATTTGAAAGTGCGGAGCAAGCAAAAATTTGAAAGCGTTTATTTATAAATTTTTAAAATGAAAAAATATTTACGTGCTCTAGTCATTTTGTCTCTTTGCCTAGGGTCTTTTTTTCAGGCTTTTTGCTGGGGCTTTTATGCTCACCAAAAAATAAATTACTACGCCTGTTTTTTGTTGCCGCCTGAGATGTTGGTACTATACAAACCCAACATTTCTTTTATTGAAGAACATGCTATAGACCCTGATAAACGCCGCTATGCACTAAAAGAGGAAGGGCCCCGGCATTTTATAGATATTGATTATTACGGTAAATATCCTTTTGATTCGTTGCCACATAAATGGAAAGAGGCGGTTGCAAAATATTCAGAAGATACGTTGCAAAGCCAGGGCATTGTACCGTGGCATGTGCAGGTAATGCTGCAAAGATTAACAGCAGCATTTAAAGAAAAAAACTACAGCCGCATTATGAAAAACAGTGCAGAGATTGGGCATTACATTGCGGATGCCCATGTACCCTTGCATGCAAACAGCAACCACAATGGCCAGTACACCAACCAGCGAGGCATACATGGTTTTTGGGAAAGCCGGGTGCCAGAGTTGCTGGCAGAAAAAGAATGGGATTTTATGATAGGTAAAGCAGTGTACATTAAAGACCCCAGTGCATTTATTTGGGATAGAGTGCTGGAAAGTGCTAAGGCAAGCGATAGTGTTTTAAATTTTGAAAGGGAATTAAGTAAGCAATTTTCTGACGATCAAAAATATTCTTTTGAAGACAGAAAAGGAAAAGTAACACGCCAGTATTCAACCGCATTTTCATTGGCATTTAATAAAAAGCTTGATGGAATGATTGAACGCCGCATGCGCCAGTCCATAAGCAGCATTGCATCCTTTTGGTATACAGCCTGGGTAAATGCGGGGCAGCCAGATTTAAAAGGCCTTGTAAAACAAAAATTTAGCGAGGCAGATATAAAAGAGTTTGAAGACCTTAATGCCAAATGGAACAGCGGTGGTAAAATGATTGGGAGGGAGGAGTAATAAGTTACCTGATATGATAATCCCGAAAAGTCGAGACAAGTAATGCTAATTTGCTAATTTTTGTAACGAAGACTTTTCTTTTTTTGTTGAAACTTTAGTTTTAAAATCTGTCATCCATTTAGATATTTGTATTGCCTCTTCATCAGTCATTCCTCTACCAGTCATCATTGGGCTATCAATATCAGCATCTGTAATAATTTCCTTTTCTTTTTTTATCATTTTCATACCCTAAATTTAATCTTTTTTAAAATAAATAGCAACTAATTTTTTGGCGACTTTACTATCTATTGCCATACGAATATAACTTATTCTCTTTGCCCCTAATCTTTCGTAGTATGGAACTAATTTACTCTTTGCCTCAAAAGTAATAAAACCTTCAAATCCCAAATCAAAAGATATTTTGCAGCAAAGAGCAACCATGCATTTACCGACGCCGTTATAAAGTGACGATCCTCTTTTATTAAAATTATTCAATTCCATATTATAGCAATCTAAAATTTCCATATTTGGAGTAAAACAAACCATACCCTGTAAAATATTTCCCTTATTACTCTTGCAAATTTTATAAACAAAAAGACCTTTCTTTTTTAGTGCTACAAAATCAAAAATAAATTCTTTTTTATATCTTTTAATTTCAGTGATATCAATTGAAGTTGCTACTACATCATGTTTAAATCCGTTACTGTTTTGTATAATAGCATTTTGCAATAAATATGTATTCTTCATTTACGTAAACATAATAAATCTACTGCATTTTATATTTTTCCTTGACGAAACATATTTTTACATTTTAAGTTCAAAAAATATATTTTAATTCCTGAAAGTTTTTATTTGTCTTGTTATTGAATTAACAGTACTATTTAAATTTTTAAAAATATCTCTCTTACCTCTTTTTTTATTTTCTTACTTTTGCCCGTTAAAAATTATATACCGTGGTTTACAACTTTAATGCTGGTCCTGCAATATTACCGAAAGAAGTTTTCGACGAAGCCGCGGCTGCTGTTCTCAATTATAATAATTCAGGGCTTTCCATATTAGAATATGGGCATCGCACACCTGCCTTTGAAGCAATTATGCAGGAGGCAAGAGATCTGATGAGAGAACTTATGGCGCTTGATAATAACCACGAAGTTTTGTTTTTGCATGGTGGCGCATCAACACAATTTATGCAGGTGCCAATGAACCTGCTCGATTTAAAAGAAACTGCAGCATATACTGACACAGGGCTATGGGCTGCAAAAGCTATTAAAGAAGCAACACTTTTTGGCAAGCCTGAAGTTGTATGCTCATCTAAAGAAAGGAATTACACTTTTTTGCCGAAAGATTTTGCAATACCCAACGATGCAAAATATTTACACATTACCACCAATAATACCATTTTCGGAACACAATGGCAAAAAATACCTGTTACTTCCAACTCTTTGGTGGCAGATATGAGCAGCGATGTTTTGAGCAGAGAAATTGATTTTAATGCTTTCGATTTAATATATGCAGGGGCGCAAAAAAACATTGGTGCTGCTGGTGTAACAATCGTTGTGGTAAACAAAAACATACTGGGAAAGGTTAAACGCAACATTCCTACTATGATGGATTATCGTAACCATATAGCAGAAGGGAGTATGCTAAATACACCGCCGGTTTTTGCAGTTTATACCTGCATGCTCACTCTAAGGTGGCTCAAAAAACAGGGAGGTGTAAAAGCAATTGAAAAAATAAACGACGAAAAAGCAGCTTTGCTTTATGCTGAAATAGATAGAAACCGATTGTTTGTGGGAACCGTGGCCGTTGAGGACCGCAGTAAAATGAATGTTTGTTTTGTAATGGATGACCCAACAAAAGAAGAAGCTTTTTTACAATATGCTAAAAATAGTCATATTACAGGTATTAAAGGCCATAGAAGTGTGGGCGGTTTTAGAGCATCTCTGTACAATGCAATGCCTTTGAGCAGTGTAGCCTATTTGGTAAGCTTAATGAAAGAGTTTGAAAGCCGTAGTTGATTATTTTTGGACCAATAGACGTAGAGTTGATATATTTCTTTAAAAAGTGTTATATAAAATTAAGCCCCTAAAACATAAAACTTTAAACCTATTAAGGAAAATTAATTTAAAGATTAAAAGTATGATCACAATTTCACCCTTCGCGGCATTAAGGCCTGAAGTAGCACTTGCGAAGGCAGTAGCATCCAGACCGTATGATGTACTAAGTAGCAAAGAAGCACGAACAGAAGCACAGGGCAACCCAACAACTTTTTTACATATCACAAAAAGCGAAATTGATTTGCCTGAAACGGTAGATGTGCATTCGCAGGAGGTATATGAAAAAGCAAAAGAAAACCTTGCAGCCTTTGTGAGTCGTAACATTCTTTTTAAAGAAAGTAAACCATGTTACTATATTTACGAATTAACAATGAATGGCAGAGCGCAGGTTGGGCTTGTTTGCGGTAGTTCTGTAAACGACTACGAAAACGGGCTCATAAAAAAGCATGAATTTACAAGGCCTGAAAAAGAGCTTGATAGAATTACACACATAAAAACAACCGGCGCCCAAACTGGCAATGTATTTATTGCTTACAGAAATGTTGTGGCAATAGATGAAATGATTGCAGGCTGTATGAAAGAAAAGTCGCCACAATACAGCTTTGTTGCTGATGACGGTGTGCAGCATAACATTTGGGTAATAAATGATGAGACCAATATTGCAGCCATTACAAATCTGTTTATGGAAAATGTGCCGGCCACTTATATAGCTGATGGGCACCACAGGGCAGCGTCTGCCGCCAAAGTAAGGGCGGCTCTTGGCAACGATGCCACGGAAAATGCAGATATTTTTTTAACGACTCTTTTTCCTTCAGACCAGTTGAGTATTATGGATTACAACAGGGTTATAAAAGACCTTAACGGCTACTCTGCGGCGAAATTTTTAGAAAAGCTGAAATTTAATTTTACTATAGAAAAGCAAAAAGATGCTTACCGACCAACGGCTATACACGAGTTTGGTTTGTATATTGATAATAAATGGTACAGCATTAAAGCGAAAAAGAATATCATAAAAGATGATGTGCTTGGCATTTTGGATATAAATATTTTGCAGGAAAATGTTTTAACGCCTTTGCTCAATATCATAGACCAGCGTACCGATGCCCGCATAGATTTTGTGGGCGGCATAAGAGGATTGGAAGAGTTGGAGAAAAAAGTGGATAGCGGCGAAATGGCAATGGCCATCAGTTTATACCCCGTAAGCATGGCGCAGTTATTTGCTGTGGCAGATAGTGGCGAAGTAATGCCACCAAAAAGTACATGGTTCGAGCCAAAATTGAGGGATGGCTTGCTCACACATTTAATTAACTAATAGAAGGGTGTCTTTTTAAGTACCCTTTTTTATCTTTACAGCACTATGAAAAAACTTTTTGTTGTTACATTACTTTTTATATGTTGTTTTAATTTGTGTTTGCTGGCACAAACAACCTTGCAATTGCACGAAACTGCAAAGACATTTATGCGCCAAGGCGATTACTCAAATGCCATACTTGTACTAAACAGGGCTTTGCAGCAGGCGCCTGAAAATGCCGGATACGCAAAAGATCTTGCCCTTAGTTATTATTACCAAAAAGATAATTTAAAAGCTTTAGATGTAATAAAACCTGTGCTTGATAGCAAAGACGCAGACGATCAGTGCTTTCAAATTGCCGGCAATATTTATAAGCAGCTAGACCAGCCCAAAGAATGTGAAAAAGTGTACCGGAAGGGATTAAAAAAGTTTCCAGAAAGTGGCCCATTGTACAGCGAACTAGGCGAAGTTGTGTTTGTAGAAAATAAACTGGATGCCATAAAAAACTGGGAGAAGGGAATTGAAAGCGATCCCACCTATAGCAAAAATTATTACAACGCAGCCCGGTTCTATTATTACACTGCAGACAAAGTGTGGACGATTATATATGGTGAAATGTTTGTAAACATGGATCCTGCAGGGAGTAGAACGCCCGAAACAAAACAACTTATACTGGATGCCTATAAAAAACTTTTTACAGACGGCGACATAGAAAAAACCAATAAAGATAAAAGTGTGTTTGCAAAAAACTATCTCGAAGTAATGAACAAACAAACCAGCCTTGCAGCAGGAGGGATAAATACAGAAGTGCTTTCTATGATACGTTCCAGGTTTATTATTGACTGGTTTACAACAGGAAATAGACCTGCATTTAAACTATTTACTCACCAGCAGCAATTGCTAAAAGAAGGATTATTTGAAGCCTATAACCAATGGCTTTTTGGTGCTACAGAAAACCTGAGTGCTTATGAAAACTGGGCAAAAACACACTCAACAGATAATGAAGCTTTTAATGCGTTACAAAAATCACGCATGTTTAGAGTGCCAACCGACCAATATTACCACTAAAAAAAATTATTTGATGTTTAAACATTAAACAATTAAGTTTGCAAAAAACTAAAAATAATTAAATATGAAAAAACTATTTATTGCTGTATTGGTTGCAGCATCATTCACAGCTTGTAACGGCAATACAGAAGCTAAGGTAGAAACAACTGAAAAGCAAACGGCTGCAGTAGCAGAAGGTACAGTTTATACTTTAGACTCTACGTCGAATATTAGCTGGACTGGTAGCAAGCCAACAGGCAAACATACTGGTACTTTTAACATTACGAATGGTGATTTGAGTGTGAAAGACGGAGCACTTACTGGCGGTACATTTACAATAGACATTAATTCGTTAAACAACGAAGACCTTGCCGGCGATGCAGAATCTAAAGGAAAACTGGAAGGACATTTAAAAAGCCCTGACTTTTTTGATGTAGCGAAATACCCAACAGCTAAATTTGAAATCACTGGGGTTGAAGTGAACACAGATTCTACAAAAAAAGATATCACACATATTATTAAAGGCAACCTTACTTTAAAAGACAGTACAAAAAATGTAGCCATACC
>JBJXGJ010000203.1:0-3183 GCA_046153805.1 Ferruginibacter sp.
AAATTATTTGATAGGTTAATGGTGGCGGCTATCGCCGAGGCATGGTATAAACCTTGCTCCTAATTGCGGATAGTCATTAAAAAATGCTACTATTAGCCCACCCAAGGCAGGGTATTTTTTTAATTGAAGCAACGAGCCAAGCGGATTTGCACGCTTAATGTCAAAAGCCCTACGGTTTTCTTTACTGAGCGATTCGGGCAATACAAAATAGCCATAAATACAGTTTATTAAACTTAACCCTGCGGCTACCATAAAAGGAATGCGTGGCCCAAAAGAGCCAAGCAATCCACCAATTACTGGCCCAATAATAAACCCAATACCGAAAGCGGCACCTACCATTCCAAAATTTTGTGAGCGGTTTTCATCTGTACTAATATCTGCTATGTATGCGGTAGCTGTTGTAAAACTTGCACCCGTTATCCCCGCTACGGCTCTACCTACAAATAACCAGCCTATTGTAGGTGCAAATGATAGAAACAAATAATCGAGTCCAAAACCAAATAATGAAAATAACAATACAGGTCTTCTGCCAAACTTATCACTGAGCCCACCAAGCACTGGCGCAAATAAAAATTGCATTACTGCGTATGCCGCCGTTAAGTAACCGCCCCATTTTGCTGCATCGCTCACACCACCATGAATAAGTTGTTCAATAAGCTTTGGCAGTACCGGAATAATTAAACCCAAGCCTGTAACATCTAACACGAGTGTAAGAAATATAAATCCGAGGGCTGCTTTCTTGTTCATAATTTAAAAGATAAATGCAAAAATGCGTATAATTCTTAAACTCAATAATAAGTTTTATAAAATCTCTAAATAACATAAATAAGTATATGTAGGAACAATCACGTATTTCTATCTACTTGGCTTAATTATTCTAACTTAAACCGAAAATTAAAGTATGATTAAAATAACTCCCTTTATAGCCCTTATTGCAGGGGCATTGCTTTTTCAGGCCTGTGCGGCCCAGCAGCAAAAAATACCACAGGTTGCAACATCAAATACCGATAACTTGCCTGCACCCTATGCAACGGCATCCAGTAAAAATTTTAGTAAGGTAATTGGCTGGAAAGAAGGAGAAAAGCCCACAGCGCCCGAAGGCTTTACTGTAAGCCGCTTTTCGGAAGGTTTGGATAATCCACGTTGGATGTATCAGGCACCGAACGGTGACATTTTTGTGGCAGAAACAAATACTGTTTTGAAAGGCATCAAACGATTTGGCGCAAGTGTCTCACGCAAAATTAAAACGCAAAATTTAGGCAGAAGTGCCAACAGAATAAGGATGTTTAGAGATGCAGACAAAAACGGCACTTACGAAAAAGCCTACATGTTTGCTGAAAATTTTAACCAGCCACTAGGCATGTTGGTACTCAATAACCATTTTTATGTAGCCAATACCGATGGTCTTGAAATGTATGATTACAACGCAGGCGATACGGTTTTACCTACCGAAGGAAAGCGAATTATTGCTTTGCCCGCCGGTGGCTATAATAACCACTGGACAAGAAACATCATAGCAAACGAAGCGGGCACTAAAATTTATATTACTGTTGGCTCAGGAAGTAACAATGGAGAAAATGGAATGGAAAATGAGGTGCGCCGGGCAAATATTTTAGAAATAAACCCTGATGGTACTGGTGAACGAGTTTATGCATCAGGCCTTAGAAACCCTGTTGGTATTGGGTTTGAACCGGTTACCAAAATGATTTGGGCCGCCGTAAATGAAAGAGATGAGTTAGGAGATGATCTTGTGCCCGACTATACAACGAGTGTAAAAGACGGCGGATTTTATGGCTGGCCTTACGCTTATTTTGGTGCAAATGCAGACCCTCGCATGAAGGATGACCCACACCCTGAACTGGTAAGTAAAACAATAAAGCCTGATGTGGCGTTAGGAGCACATACTGCGTCACTAGGGCTGACATTTTATTCAAAAAATAAATTTCCGGAAAAATACAGAGGCGGATTATTTATTGGGCAACATGGCTCATGGAACAGAAAAGAATTTTCGGGATACAAAGTTGTATTTGTTCCATTCACAAATGGAAAACCAAGCGGCAAGCCAGAAGATTTTTTAACAGGTTTTATAGCAGACCAAAGTGAAGATGAAGTGCGTGGCAGGCCAGTTGGAGTTACCGTTCTAAATGACGGATCTATGCTGGTGGCAGATGATGCATCAAAGGTTATTTGGAAGGTTACAGCAAAATAAATTTTAAATACAAAGAACACCAAGAAGGTCACAAGGTTCGCTAAGAAAATATATTTTGTGAGCCTCCTTTGTGTTCTTTGTGAAAGCCCTTTGTGCCCTTTGTGTTTAATGTTTTTTAAATTACGAAGAAATCAAAAAAGCTTCGATATTAGAGATAATGTTCTTTATAAAACCCTTTATTTTCTTTGTGTTTAGTTTTTATACCTTCGCACCCTAAAATAGTTAATATGAGTACGACAGGAAAAATAGAATCAAACAAAGGCACACTTGCTTTTGAATTGTATGATGACGCTGCGCCAATAGCGGTAGAAAACTTTAAAAAACTGGTATCAAAAGGATATTACGATGGGTTAAGTTTTCACCGTGTAATACCGAATTTTATGGTGCAGACAGGTTGCCCTGACGGTACAGGTGCAGGTGGACCGGGTTACAGTATTAAATGTGAAACCGGCGGCGAAAAGCAATTTCACGACCGTGGTGTAATGAGCATGGCACACAGAGGAAAAGATACCGGTGGTTCACAGTTTTTTATATGCCATAACAGACCGGGTACTCAACACTTAGATGGCGTGCATACTTGTTTTGGCAGAATTACTGACGGCATTGAATTTTTAGACAGTATACAGGGTGGCGATAAAATGACGAAAGTCACTCTGGATGCCTAAATTTTAAACGATTTATCTTGTACAAGCGAAGGGTTAACTCTTCGTTTTTTTTGTGCCATTTAATCAAAAATTTACGGAAGTCTGCATTACCAATGTACCCACCAGCACTTACTAAAGCCACTTCATCTATTGGGCCTGCTCAACAACTCAGCCTCCAATATTTCATTACAAAAAGTCGGGCGATATTTTGATATAACCGCAGCACGTTAAGCCTCGTTAAATTAACGAGGTTTAACACTAGTATGATGGATGCAATCCAGGATTGGCTGGTATTTTTTAATTTAGCACTAATGTTTGCTAAACCATAAC
>JBJXGJ010000206.1:0-9616 GCA_046153805.1 Ferruginibacter sp.
TGCACCTTGGCAATAACTTACCGGTGTTGTTACTACCGGTGCTGCCGGTGTAGCATTTACAGTGACTACTATTGAAGCTCTAGGTCCTTCGCATGTGCCGGTTGTTTGGCTCACGTAATAGGTTGTACTGCCTACAGTGGTTGTAGTGGGTACGAGCATCGCACTGCCTGTACCTCCTGTTGGAGCTGTGTACCAAAGTAAATTAAATCCTGTTGCCGTAAGTGCAGTAGCTGTTGCACCCTGACAATATATCACAGGAGTTGTTACAGTTGGTGCCGCAGGTAATGCATTAACGGTAATTGATCCGGTTGCAGTTGCTACACCGCCTGTTGTTGTAACAGTATAATTAAATGTTCCAGTTGCGGTTGGTGTACCGGTAATTGTATATGTTCCATTTGTACTACCTGAATAAGTTCCTACAACCCCTGCTGGCAAGCCTGTAGTGGTTGCACCTGTTACTCCGCCCGCTGAAGCATAAGTAATTGCTGCTATTGAATTTCCTATACAAATTGTTTGTGCATTGCTTCCTGTTGAAGAGGTTAGCGTAATAGATGGTGGTATGACTACCGTTATAGTTCCGGTTCTGCTTTGCGTACCACAACCACCTGTTGTAGCAACAGTATAATTAAATGTACCTGCTGCGGTTGCTGTACCACTGATTGTTACATTTCCATTTGTGCCACCAGCATAAACGCCCGTTACACCTGTAGGTAATCCTGTTACCGTTGCACCCGTTACACCTCCTGTGCTGCTGTAAGTAATATTGGTGATGGCGGTATTTATGTTAACTGTTTGTGTAGTTGTTGCTGCTGCCGAAGTAAGCGTTAAAGTAACCGCGCCATTTACTGTTATTGTGCCCGTTACTGTAGCAACAGATGTACCACCAGAAGTAGTTACAGTGTAAGCGAATGTTCCCGTAACTGTTGGGCTACCAGCTATAGTAAATATTCCGTCGGTGCCGCCTGAATAAGTTCCTGTAACTCCGGTGGGAAGGCCGGTAACAGTTCCTCCAGTTACACCGCCTGCGGCTGTATAAATAATATTATTGATAGCCGTGCTTACGCAAACTGATTGAGCATTTGTACCTGCCGGAGATGTAAGTGTAATTGAAGGACCATTTACGGAAGTTATAGTTCCTATGGCAGTTTTTACGCCACAACCGCCTGATGTAGTAACCGTATAGGTTAAATTTCCTGCTGCTGTCGGTGTACCACTTATGGTGATTGTACCGTTCGTGCCACCTGAGTAAGTTCCCGTAACTCCTGCAGGTAACCCGGTTACTGTTGCACCCGTAACACCACCTGAAGTACTGTAGGTAATATTCGTAACGGCCGAATTTACTGTTACTGTTTGCGAAGTTGTCGCCGCCGCTGACGTAAGTGTCAATGTTGAAGCTGCACTAACCGTTATCGTTCCCGTTGCAACTGCATTAGGTGTATTGCCTGAGGTTGTTACCGTGTAACTAAATGCTCCAGTTGCTGTAGGTGAGCCTGTGATAGTGAAAACACCGGCATTGTAAGCACCAGTTACGCCTGTAGGTAAGCCCGTTACTGTTGCACCTGTTACACCGCCTGCAGTAGTATAACTGATGACTGTGATAGGCGCATTTATACATACTGTTTGGCTATTGGTTCCAGCTGATGAAGTAAGTGTTAATGCAGGGGCAGAGCCACCTGTTACAGTAAGTGTAACTACAGAAGTAGTTGTAATTGCGCAACCAATAAAAACCTGTGCTCTATATTTATTACCGCTCATGCCGCTTGTAACAGCATTTAATGTAAGATTAGGCGTAATGGTGGCGGGCGAAACATTATTCCAAGTAGTCCCACCATCTATACTTACCTGCCAATTGTATATTAAGTTTACATCTGTACCTGCATTTGCAGTAAATGTTGCACTAGCTGTAGCGGCAACTGTGATATCTGTAGGCTGTGTATTGATAGTAGGTGCAGGAGGAAGATCTGTCGCAGCAGTCTGATCTGTCGCGCTTGCTGAACTACCTTGCGAGGCACTATAACCCATTCCTCTTTTTGCAAATGCAGTCCAAATTGAACAAGCGTGACGACCAGCATACAAATTTCTATCTGCCGCTAAAATTGCATCTCTTGCATTTATAAAACCCGGTGAACAAGGTTGTAATTTCATTCCTTCTAAAACAAGTTTCAATGCTATAGAATTACCCCCAGTAGTAGCGGTTGTAAAATTATAAAGATTGGGATTAATAGCATTTTCTTGAGCTATTATTGCCCAAGTCATTTCCCAAATTGCCATACACCAAACTTCGCCAATATTATGTACTCCAGTTCCGATTATGCCGGTACCAACATTTGCATAAGTTAATGAATTTACAGCAAAATTTGTTGAATAAAGGAAATTTCTAAATCCACCGCCTGTAACCGGAGACTGTCCTAATAGGTATGTTCCAATTGGGCGGGGTCTTACCCCATCTGTAAGTGGTACATTTGCC
Organism: Ferruginibacter sp.; assembly: GCA_046153805.1. Lineage (GTDB taxonomy): Bacteria > Bacteroidota > Bacteroidia > Chitinophagales > Chitinophagaceae > Ferruginibacter. Next base: position 2,468 of record JBJXGJ010000206.1, read on the forward strand.
CAATCAGTAGTTAGCATTAAGCCAAGATAATCACTCCATCCTTCTCCTCCGTGCTCTGCATTTTGCAAGCAACTACTATTTGCAGGTCCTCCGGTTAATCTATTTGAAATGCCATGTCCAAATTCATGCACTATAACTCCATTGTCTAGATCTCCGTCTAAACTAGGTCCGCCAGATAAAGTAACATTTAAGTTATTGCCCAATTGGCCAACTAATATTGCTCCATCAGATTGTGAAACCATTACTGCCGGAATAACAATTGTATTGTCTGGGCCCCCAGCCATGACGATTGGTGGGCTAGCTACATTGTTAATCACGATAACTGCTATTGCTCCAGCACTTTGAGCTGCCAATACTTTTGTAATAAAAGAAACTCCGCTAGGACTTGCACAAATCCCCCCATTGCCTCGGTCAATTAGAACTATTTTTCCTGTAATTGAATTTGCAGGAGCTCCACATGCAAAATGCGTAGAACCTGTAGCATCGTCATTAAAGTAAACTACCTGACCCGTTATCGGACCGGTATTTGCCAATTTATTAGCCGTACTAAATCCACTTTCAACTGATGTAAAATCAGGGCCGATTGTAGAAGGCGTATTTACATGTACATTAGGTGGGGTAGCTGAGTTGAAAAGATACATTCTCATTCTTGGTCTGCCGCCATCCACAGGGGTAGAAAAATTAGCATTATTTCCAACCGGACCAGAAGCAGCACTTTGCGCAACCGCAATTACATGGTCATTACCATTTCCACCTAGTCCTTGATTATTTTGTTGGAAATTCCCAGAAACTTCGTTAAACCCATATTGATAACTTATATCATGCACGACATTGTTCCAATAAAATAAATTAGTAAGCGCAAATTGCTGGAAAGGGTTTGACGTTGGATTACTGTTATAGTTAGGTGTAAAATTAAAAGTTAAAGGATCAGGACCTGTTGTAGAAGTAGCAGGATTTCCTATATTGCCATAAGTTGTGCTAGCATCTGCAGTACCTTCGGTAGCCCATACATTATTCCCTCGGGTAATGTCATAATCCGTAGTGCCATTACTATGCCATCCAAAAGTAGATGCTGTTCCTACGGCTGCTGACCAAGGATTGGTCCTGATGGCGGCTGTGCCACCTGCATGTGCAGGGCTTTCTGCAGGGTAAGGAACTACTAAATAACTTGCTCCGACAACCGCTGAGGGACTTGCCGACTTTTCAGCATCGTGCTCAACATAATTGTTGTAGAGTTGGTTAATAGACTTATTATTATCAGAACTATTGCTTTTTACGGGTGTAAAACTTTCAGAAATAGACAAATTGAATTTATCGATAACATGACCATTGTTTGCATCTAAAATAATCTGCCAAACATCATCTGTACCCTTGGGAGCAACAACAACAGCCCATATTAATTTTACAGCAACAACCTTATCATTATTTAATAAAGGATACCACATTAATTCCCCTGTCACATTTTCTGTAACCCCATTTAATTGCCCAAAATCAAATTTTGCACTACTAGTTTGAAAGCTGTTTGCTAGAAAAGGTCGCTCTATCTTTTCACTTTCAAAAGCAGCAAATACCGCATCCTTAGCATTTAAGGATGGTATTTCAGCAGCAGCATTTGTAAGCATGGAAATATTTGGAATAAAATTTCCGACATTACTTGACAATTCATTGCCGCTTATTGAAATAACTTTCATTTGATTGCGAACTGGCAATCCCTTAAAACTCTGCACTAGATAAATGTAATGAACGCCCTCATTTTTATAACTGCTGCTTACAATATAGTCTTTTATATCATTTTCTGATAAGGCCAATTGCTTACTATATTTAGAAACGATTTCTTTTGTTTTAGCAACATCAATTGTTTGGCTAAAAAGATTGAAAACTACACCAAAAGAAAGAACTATGAGGAAAATTTTCTTCATGATTTTTAATTGAATTTTTTAGATTTTATTAATCGCAATTAGGATGTTGTTATATTTCATTGAGTCTTTAACTAATTAACAAACGCAGATTTTATCAAAACGCTTTAAAATTTAACAATGGCAAAATACAATATTTTCTCCAGTTTTCAAATTAAAAATGATACATGCGTCACTTTTTTTAATATAAAATCAGAAATTCTATTTGTGAAAATCAATAAGATCAGAATTCAAAAAGAATTTATGTTCACTCACCAGTTATATTTTTTTGCCATTGCACCTTTTAACTCCTACCTTTGCGCCCGAAAAAAGAGCTTTATTTATTTAAGGTTTTTTATATAAATAAAATTAAAGAAATAGACAGTTTATGGTAGAAATTAAACCGGATGAAATTTCAGCAATTCTTCGCCAGCAATTAAGTAACTTTAATGCAGGGGCTAATCTTGAAGAAGTAGGTACTGTATTGCAGGTAGGAGACGGTATTGCACGCGTATACGGCCTAAGAAATGTACGCTCAGGTGAACTTGTAGAGTTTGACAATGGCGTAAAAGCAATTGCATTAAACCTAGAGGAAGACAATGTGGGTGTGGTTTTGATGGGGGACAGCGGAGAAATTCGTGAGGGCGATAAAGTTAAACGCACCGGGCAAATTGCATCTATTAAAGTAGGTGAAGGCATGTGCGGCCGTGTTATAAATACCCTTGGTACGCCAATTGACGGTAAAGGACCACTAGTAGGTAAATTATATGAAATGCCGCTTGAGCGAAAAGCACCTGGTGTAATTTTTCGTGAGCCAGTAAAAGAGCCATTGCAAACGGGTATTAAAGCTATCGATGCAATGATTCCTGTTGGTCGTGGCCAGCGTGAGTTGATCATTGGTGATCGCCAAACAGGTAAATCAGCTATTGCAATTGATACCATCATTAACCAAAAAGAATTTTACGCAGCAGGAAAACCTGTTTACTGTATATATGTTGCTATTGGGCAAAAAGCATCTACCATTGCTGGTGTTATGAAAACATTGGAAGAAAATGGTGCCATGGCTTATACTACAATCGTTGCAGCTTCTGCATCTGAACCTGCTCCATTACAATTCTACGCTCCATTTGCGGGTGCAGCAATCGGAGAATTTTTTAGAGATACCGGTCGCCCTGCATTGATTATTTATGATGACCTTTCTAAACAGGCAGTTGCGTACCGTGAGGTTTCTTTATTGCTTCGTCGCCCACCAGGTCGTGAGGCTTATCCAGGTGATGTATTTTATCTGCACAGTCGTTTATTAGAAAGAGCAGCAAAAGTTGTTGCCAAAGATGATATAGCCCGTCAAATGAATGATTTGCCAGAATCAATTAAGCATTTAGTAAAAGGTGGTGGTTCACTTACCGCTTTACCGATTATTGAAACACAAGCGGGTGACGTATCTGCTTATATTCCTACTAACGTAATCTCTATCACTGACGGACAGATTTTCTTGGAGGGTAACTTGTTTAACGCAGGTATTCGTCCGGCAATTAACGTGGGTATTTCAGTTAGTCGTGTGGGTGGTAATGCACAGATCAAATCAATGAAAAAAGTAGCTGGTACGCTTAAATTGGATCAGGCTCTTTACCGTGAATTGGAAGCGTTTTCTAAATTTGGTGGTGACCTTGATGCTGCTACAAAAAATGTAATTGACAAAGGTGCACGTAATGTGGAAATACTAAAACAACCACAATACACTCCTTACGCTGTAGAAAAGCAGGTAGCTATTATCTACTTAGGTACGCAAGGACTTATTAAGAATGTAGCAGTAAAAAAAGTAAAAGAATTTGAAGAGCATTTCTTAACTGAAATGGAAAATAAATTACCGGATGTAATGGCTGAATTTAAGAAAGGAAATTTACCGGAAGATGGATTAAAGAAAATGGTAGATTTGGCGAATGGCATTATTCCACTGTATAAATAGTAACTATTTTTATAGAAAAAGCCACCAAAAAATTGGTGGCTTTTTCTATACTCCTTTTCTACAAAAAATGTAAAGAATAGTTGAGGAAATTTTATTATTCAGTACTAAAGACGATACACAACCATTTGTTTACATTCTTAAAAACAAAATAATAAAATTGAAACTTCGTTTGCTAAAACAAGACCAGAATTAAGCTCAGTGCAGTAACGAAAATTAACTATAACATGAGACAAGCATTTTTTACAGTTGCTGTTATATTTTTTTGTGCATCAACGGAAGCACAAAAATATTATGGCATAGCAAACAGCAATTACGCCGGCATAAACGGATTATACATCAACCCTGCAAATGCGGCAGACAACAGAATGCTCGGCGATATTCATTTGATTTCCGGTAATGGTGCAATAAATCAAAATTACGGTTACCTATCAAGTTTTAAAAATCTTACGAATTCCATACAATATGGTACAGACATAAATTTCATTAAAAACAGTAATTCTGACAATGTTGGCTTTGCAGCACTTGGAGAAGTAAGAGGTCCTTCTTTTATGTTTCAGATAGAAAAAAAACAGGCAGTAGGGTTTCTATCGAGGGGCAGAGTTGTTGGTAGTGCCCGGGGAATAAATTCAAATTTATTTACGCTGTTAAATGATGGTGTAGAAAATGTGGAAGTGGCCAACGGAACCAGCTTTAGTTCAGGGAAAGCAAATACTACCATCAATGCTTTTACAGAATTAGGCATTGTGTACGGCAGGGAAATTTTAAATGAAAGGAGGAATTATTTAAAAGCGGGCATAACTTTAAAAAGGTACAATGGTATTGAATTTAGCAGCATACAGTTCAAAGATTTTAATATAAAAATTTTAGACACAGCTATAAGCAGGGTTGAATTTAATGGCGTTATCAATGCATCTAAAAGCTTAAATTTTGAAAATGACGAAATAACATCTAAAAATTTATTTTTTGGTGGTAAGGGAGGTGGTTTTGGTGTTGATATTGGAGCGGTATACGAGTACAGGGATGAAGAGCCAGTTTCTACTTTGGGATACGAAAACAAATACAAATTTAAAATAGGATTTGCCATTCAGGATCTTGGATCAATGAGATACAAAGCCTCTGCATCCAACGAGAATTATGTTATAAACACAAACGGGCCCAAGGTTGCCAATATGGTAGACACTGCCTATATTGAATTTGACGACGTTACCTCGTATTTTAGAACCATCCCTGGCGTTACCGCTACAAAAGATAATGGCTCTACCAAAGTACAGGCTCCTACTACTTTTACCTTGTATGGAGATTATAGATTTGGTAAAAGAATTTATTTGAATGCGTTATTTACAAGTGGCTTGGTATCTAATAAAAACCCTGGAAACAAAACCGGCTTTCAAGCGATTGTTACTCCACGCTATGAAAGTAAATTTTTAGATGCGGGGCTTCCAATTTCGTACAACGGCTTATCAAAAGATGTAAAGGTTGGTGTAGGACTGAGGTTGGGTATTTTATTTTTTGGAAGCGATGATATTTTAAGCACCGCTGCGGGAATTGGAAAGCTGACTGGTTCCAATGCTTATGCAGGACTTCATGCAGGTATTCCCCACAAAAAGCCAAAAAAAAGAAAACAAAAAGAGGAAGTTTTACCAGAACCACTAAAAGAAGTTGAAGTAAAAACGCAAGTAATTATAGTGCCATTGGATACAGATAAAGACGGTATAATCGATACCGAAGATAATTGCCCCACTGTATTTGGATTAGCGGCTTTTAAAGGGTGCTCCGATACCGATAGCGATGGTATTGAAGACAGTAAGGATAAATGTCCTACAGTATTTGGAATTGCCGCATTTAATGGTTGCCCTGATACGGATGCTGATGGTTTGCAGGATAGCGAAGATGAATGTTCAACAGAAAAAGGAGTAATTGCTTTAAAAGGTTGCCCAGATAAAGATGGCGATGGTGTTGCAGATAAAAATGATAAATGTGCAGATAGACCAGGACCTATTGAAAATGCGGGCTGCCCTATAATAACAAAAGAAATAAAATCTACATTAAATTTTGCCGCACAATTCATACAATTTGAAGTAGGTAAAGATATTATTAAAAAAATATCCTACAGCCAATTAGATGAAGTGGTAAAAATATTGAAAGAGTATGAAGACTATACTTTAAAGATTGACGGACATACAGACAATACAGGTACCGCCGAAAAAAATAAAATATTATCGGAGAAAAGGGCGCAAGCCGTTAAAACTTACTTTGTCCAGAAAGGAATTGTAGCAGGAAGGCTAAAGGCAATTGGGTATGGATTTGATAAGCCAATTGCGCCAAACGATTCTCCTGCCAATAGGGCCAAAAACAGACGAGTTGAATTAACAATGGAGTAAAAAAAGGCTAATAAGAAAAAAAACTGTATCAAAATGTTACGATACAGTCTTTTTATTTACTTTAAGTCTATTACTTTAAATATCTCCGGAGCGTCCAGGCAAGTTTTTCGTGATCTTCCATTAGGCTGGTTAGAAAATCTGATGTGCCAGCATCTTGAAGTTCCTCCGCACATTCGTGTACAACTTTCCTTAATGATTTCACGATTGATTCATTGTCTGCCAATAGCTCTTTTACCATATCAATAGAAGAAGGATTTTTACCCGCTGCTTCTTTGATTTGAGAAAGCGAAGAAAACTCCTCCGTAGTGCCGATAGCCATTGCTCCCAAAGTGGAAATTCTTTCAGCAACGGAGTCTATCGCTGCTTCCAATTCAGTATAGTGCTTTTCAAATAACTTATGGTACTCCATAAAACTTTCGCCGGATACATTCCAGTGAAATTTTCTAGTTTTAATATATAACATCATTCCATCAGCCAAAACTGCTGATAAAATATCGGTTACTTTCTTTAAGTGAACGGAGCTGATGCCAATGTTTGGTTGCATATCTTTATGTTTTGTTGTATTGGCTTATAAGAAAATATGTTGCCAAATAATAATCTTATAAAATTCTGCTTCATTTCTTCTGTTATTGTCATTCTTAAAACCTTTGGGCAAAATTTTCTACAACATTTTCAATGTTCTGTTTACTGAAAAACGCTACATGCTTTTCGAAAAAAAGATTCCGTAAACACTATTGCTTAATTTGCAGGCTAAAATAATTAATTCTACATTTTTGCAGACAACTGAAAGATATTTTTTAAAAAAGGCAGATAGGCTAAAGAGCAGGAAAGCAATTGAATTGTTGTTTGCAGAAGGAAAGAGTTTTTCACATTTTCCTTTTAGAATTATATGGCTCGAGGTTAAAAA
>JBJXGJ010000207.1:0-12842 GCA_046153805.1 Ferruginibacter sp.
TTTTTAACATAAGTTGTTCAAAAGATGATGATACTTTAAGGACTAATTCAATTCCAATAATAGCAAACCAAACTTTTGCAATACCCAATGATGCAAGGAAGGACATAACTGCTGGATTAGTTTTAGGTTCAGACCCTGATGGCGATGTACTGACATATAGTATTGTTGCGGGAAATATAGATGGGGTTTTTTCTATTAGCAATACAGGTCTCATCAATCTAACCAAGAATTTAAATGCCAGTAACCCAGAAGTAAATTCCTTAACCGTTGAAGTAAGCGATGGTAAAAACAAAGCATCTGCTTCCGTTACAATAAATTTGATAAATGTTACGGTAAGCTCACCCCAACTGCCTCTTTCGTCTATTTTTGATGGCAATTTAATAGCTGCCGACTATTGGTCAGACCAGCCTAAAATCCTTTCGGCTTCGTTAGGATTTTCAGACATTGTAGGTGTTTCTGGCAATACCCTTACCCAAAGCTTGGTACAACAGGCTGGAGGAGCATGGCTAACCGACATAAGTTGTAACGCTTCGAGTACTGGTCTTTTCACTTCTACTACTTTGGAATCAACAATAGCTTCTGCTTATATTATTAAGAGACCCTACCGACAATTCTTAAAAGATGGAGCCATTGGTATGGATGGCTTACCCATCGTATTTAGCTGGCCAGTCCTTTCCAATACAGTAGACTTAAATGATGTAAAAATTACATTGAATACTGGAGAAGTTACTTCACCATTTGCTATAAGCATGCAACCAAATTGGGAAAATAACGAACGAAATTGTATTGTAGTTTTTGGCGAATTTGGAAATAGACTACCAAGTACAGACCCAAAGGCTCGATATCCTGTAAAGGTTGAAATCGTTTCAGGAAATACGCCTTTAATGTTGTTGGGGCCTAACAATCAACAAGTGAGTGCAGTAGGTCTTTCATGGACAAACTCAAGCAGTCCTTATGATGCAAATAATGGGCCTCGGTTGGTTGGGGCTAAACTGAATCGTGTAGGTACTATAGCATTGGGAGAAGGTACAAACAATCCAATTTTCAACCAAGTTTTACCAAAAAATGATGAATTTTCTCTTTATGGTGGCGGTGATTTTAGATTGCGAATACTTACTACAGGTGGTTTTTCTCCTGATGGCGTAAGAGGAGTGCTTCCAACAGATTATAAAAAATTCTTTAGAATCCACGCTAAAGGAACTAATGGCGAAACGGTGTTAATAGAGAATGTAGGAGTGGATTATAACGTAAATGGAGGCAAATTACGAGTGGTTGGGCTATCTGATTTAGGCAATGCTGCTGGTGTAGGCGGTGCTATGTATGGAGATTGTTACACTGAAGACAGAGATAACTATATCGATATTATCTTGGTTGGAGACCAAGAAGCTGCAAAAAATATAACATTCTTAGAGATTCCAAGTTTAGAGGGGGGTTATAAAGCCTTTTATAACCCTGGTGGTCCCGGAACAACACCGTTTACTGGTGTATCATACTCGCAACCAGGTCCAAAAGATTTAGAGCCTGTAATTATCGCTTTAGATAATCCAATGCGAATTACAAAATAAATAATATTAGAAATTTAATTTATTGTAACTACTCAGGGTACTTACGTTTAATAGAAAAGTATTTAATTAAAAGTATGATGATGAGTAGTTACATTTTTTTATTCAAAATAGATAACAATCAATATTAAGGTACTAAGAACTGATAAAAATGAAAATCTTATATACATTCTGCTTCTTATTTTTTGCCCTCACCATAAACGCCCAACAAACCATTAATGGGATTTGGGCTAGTGGAAAAGAAAACACGAAAATTGAAATTCTTAACACTACTGGTAAAATTCACTCTTCAGCCAATGAAAAGGCAACTGTTGGTAAACTCATAATTAAAGAATTGAAAAATATAGACAATACCTACAAGGGCAAACTCTTCATCATTAAAAAAAATAAATGGGTAGATGCTGTATTTGTTTCTAATAAAAACATCCTAACCGTAACCATTTCGGCTGGTTTTCAAAAGAAGACAATTGTTTGGCAATTGATTAAATAGTTTATCACATTAAATTTAAAATATAAAATGGACTCAATTCAATGGTACTTTTTGGTTTTTGTATTAATTGCTGTAATTGCAGAGATTATTTGGTCAAATTATAAAAAAAAAGATACTCATAGCTTGAATGAAAGCTTAGGAAACTTAGGTGTCTTTGTTGGAAATCAACTTATAAAACCTATATCTTTTGCTTTTAAATATATGGTTTTAGAATGGGTAGCTGAATTCAAATTTTTTGAAATTTCAGTTAATTCTTTTACAATAATTATTACATTTTTGGCTGTGGAGTTTATTTATTATTGGTATCATAGATTAAGCCACGAAATCCCAATATTATGGGCATTGCACCATACCCATCATTCAGCCTTGAAATTTAACCTAACAACAGCAGTAAGGTTAAATTGGTTAGGTTTATTCGTTAGTCCACTTTTTTATATCCCTTTGGCTTTGATTGGTTTGTCACCCGAAATTATTGTCACTTGCTTGGCTGTTGGTTTGTTCTATCAGTATTTTTTACATACAGAAGCAGTAAAAAAACTTGGCATTTTTGAAGGACTTTTTTTTAATACTCCTTCTGCACATCGAGTACATCACGGTTCAAATGAAAAGTATATTGATAAAAATTATGGTGCAATGTTAATCGTGTTTGACAAACTCTTTGGAACTTATCAGAGAGAAGAAGAAAAGGTTAAATATGGAGTTACATCAGGTTTTTTTAGTAACAATCCATTAATTATTAACTTTCGACCTTTGGGTGAATATTTCAAAGGCAATTGGAAAAGAGAAAAACACAAAGTACAAGAACAACAACCTAAAAAATAGAGACAGATAGCTACCCACAAATCTTAACTAAATATCTGCGCAAAAATTTTGGACCAGAAGGGGTATCTTATCTTAGTTAGTAGGGGTGCTGCATTGAGTAGAAGGATAGTGACGGTGAATCGTGGATTGGATGCCCTTTATTTATTGTTAGCATTGGCGCCAGTGGAGGCAGAGATATTGGCCCAAGGTTGGCAAAAAGACAACGGGCATTTCAAGCTTTAATTCGTGTTTTTTAGGTTTTTTGAACTTAAAAATTTTGGATAGAATTACAAAAGAAATTGTTCTTGCATTCATCAGGGAAAATGAAATTGAATTAGCCTCAATCTATAGAAGATTGTGTTTGCCAATTATAAATAGAATTTTTTTAAAAATGTCAGCTAATATTAAAATTTCTCCAATAAAAGTTGAGGGAAATTTTATAAGCGCGGTCATGATCAATAGGTGGCTTCTCTTCTAGCTGTCCAATCGAAAGAATTTCTTGGGTTACAACTTCAGCTATGGCTGTATTTGATTGGAAAAATTTTAGTTTTATTGAGACTGATTTGGATACCGAAGCCGAAGTTAGTTTACGAAATAAACAAGACGCTGAGTTTAATAATCTCTTTAAAATCGGGTACGCCGTCTGCCAAGGTGAGTCCTAAAAATCGCATAAAGCTACGGAGGTCGCAGATTTAATATTCGGCTTAATCGTCAGAAATATTGTAGTGTCGTTGCAATATCAGTATTTTAAACATCATTACATAGTTGTAGGGTTTTTACAATCATCAGCTTTACGGGCTACGTGCAGTTTTTCGGTTAATATTTCACGAAAAATTGCAACATTAATGCCTCCTTGTAGGCTTGCCAACAGGGGGCCTATTTGGGTAAGTTTTTGTAAACGAAAATCTTCATAAAAAAACCAATAGCCTTGCTGCGTCTAAATTTCTTCATAATGTAAGATAAGCTACAGTTCTAATAATTAGAACATTACATATATATTAAAATAACTTATTTTTTTTAGTTTTTAGAGATGGCCTATAGCTATCACTAAACTATTCAACCATCTATAGTTACCTTTGCGCTCGCAAAATAAATAAATGAAATACAACGCAGAAATAGAAAGACGTAAAACATTCGCCATCATATCTCACCCCGATGCAGGTAAAACAACGCTTACGGAGAAGTTTTTGTTGTTTGGCGGAGCCATACAAACAGCAGGAGCTGTAAAAAGTAATAAAATTAAAAAACACGCTACTTCAGATTTTATGGAGATAGAGCGGCAGCGTGGAATATCTGTAGCCACATCCGTAATGACTTTTGAATACGATGGACATTTGATAAATCTTTTAGACACGCCCGGCCACAAGGATTTTGCTGAAGATACCTATCGCACGTTAACCGCAGTGGACAGTGTGGTGCTTGTAATTGATTCTGTAAATGGCGTGGAGCCTCAAACAAGAAGGCTGATGGAAGTTATTGCCATGCGAAAAACACCCGTTATCGTTTTTATAAATAAGATGGACAGGGATGGTAAAAACCGGTTTGATTTGCTCGAAGAAATAGAAAATGAACTAAAAATACAGTTACACCCTATGACGGTGCCAATTAATAGTGGTAAAGATTTTAAAGGAGTGTACGATCTGCATAAAAAAAGTTTGGTATTATTTTCTGCAGGCACAAAAGCAAACGACGAAAATGTTGTAGAAATTACTGATATAAACGATAAGGTTTTAGATGCTAAAATAGGAGAGAAAGATGCTGCGGTTTTAAGAGAAGATGTAGAGCTGATTGATGGCGTGTATGGCGAATTAAATGAAGCCGATTACCTAAGTGGAAGTACAGCACCCGTATTTTTTGGTAGTGCAGTAAATAATTTTGGCGTGAAGGAAATGCTTGACACTTTTGTGAGGATAGCCCCAACGCCACGCCCACGCCACACTACAACACGGGATGTATTGCCCGAAGAAGAAAAATTTAGTGGTTTTATTTTTAAAATTCATGCCAATTTAGACCCAAAGCACAGAGACAGAATTGCTTTTTTAAGGGTTTGTAGCGGCAGGTTTGCAAGGCACACTTATTATAACCATGTTCGATTAGAAAAGGATATGCGGTTTACAAACCCATACAGTTTTCTTGCCCGCCAAAAAGATGTCATTGAAGAGGCTTACCCAGGCGATGTGGTTGGATTGTTTGACACCGGTAATTTTAAAATAGGTGATACACTTACCGAAGGAGAAGATTTTTATTTTACGGGAATACCAAGTTTTTCGCCCGAGATATTTAAAGAGGTGGTAAACAAAGATCCTATGAAAACCAAACAACTGGAAAAGGGCTTGAACCAGTTGACAGACGAAGGTGTGGCGCAGCTTTTTACACAGTTTGGCGGCAATAAAAAAATTATAGGCTGCGTAGGAGAGTTGCAGTTTGAAGTAATACAATACCGTTTGCTGCAGGAGTACGGTGCATCGGTACAAATGAACAGCCTGCCATTTTTTAAAGCCTGCTGGCTCACTGCTACTGATCCGAAGAAACTGGAAGATTTTACAAAATACAAACAGGCAAATATTGCCGAAGATAAGGATGGTAATGTTGTTTATTTAGCACAGAGTGAATGGTTTTTAAATACAGAAATAAGTAATAATCCTGATATAGTTTTTCATTTTACGAGTGAGATGAATAAGGTGTAAGAAGCTGATTTGGCCCTTTGTTTAGAAAAGCTGATATTCAATTTGGCACAAACTGATAAACTTTTGTCGTGAAATTAAATGTATTTAAATTTGTTTTATGTACAAGATGGATAAATCTTTTAGTAAAGGAATGACTTTTAAGGAGGCAGAGCAACAGAAGCTTTTCTCAAAGGAAACTTCGGTTTCAGAGAGGTTGAAACAAGGGTGGTATCTTACATGTATGGCCTATGGAATCGATCCATCAAATCCCCCAAGGATGGATAAGTCCGTTTGCACTTCCAGAAAACATTCATTGTAATGGGCAATATTTTCAATGGCGATTTTAGAGATTTTATTAAAGCTCTTAACAACAATAAGGTAGATTATATGCTTGTTGGTGGCTATGCCGTTATTGTGCATGGTTATAGAAGAACAACCGGCGATATGGATATTTGGGTTAGAAATGATACAACTAATTACGAAAAATTGCTTAAAGCATTCTTTGAATTCGGTCTCCCTATTGCAGATATGACAATCGAAAATTTTTTGAATACTGAAAAGATGGATGTGTTTTCTTACGGACGTTCACCAATACTTATAGAAATAATGACGGCATTAAAGGGTTGCGATTTTGATGACGCATACAAGCTTAGCAAGATTTACACAGACGATGAGTTAGAAATTAGAACAATACATCTAAATACATTGAAACAATCTAAAAAAGCTGCAGGTCGTTACAAAGATTTAGATGATTTAGAAAAACTATCACTACTCTAAACTTGATTAATTTATTATTTCACCCCCGTGTAATTATGAGGACTCACTGCTTTTAGTTCTTTTTTTAGAGCCGCTGAAATGGGCAACCCATTTATAAATTCATGCATAGATGTTTTGTCAATGGCATTTTTACCTCTCGTCAAATCCTTCAAGGCTTCGTAAGGTTTGGGGTAATTTTCCCGGCGTAAAATGGTTTGAATAGCTTCTGCAACTACAGCCCAGTTATTATCTAAATCAGTTTTTAATTTTGTCTCATTCAAAATTAAGTTCCCGAGGCCTTTTTCCAATGATTTTAAGGATATCATTGTGTGCGCTATGGGCACACCGATGTTTCGCAATACGGTGCTGTCTGTTAAATCTCTTTGCAAACGACTAATGGGTAATTTTGCTGAAAGGTGCTCCAGTATTGCGTTTGCCATGCCAAAATTACCTTCCGCATTTTCAAAATCAATAGGATTTACTTTATGCGGCATGGCGCTGCTGCCCACCTCACCTTTTTTTGTTTGCTGTTTAAAATAATCTATACTAATGTAACTCCACATATCTCTGCACAAATCAATCAGTATATTGTTGATGCGTTTTATCGCATCGAAATGCGCAGCAAGCGTATCATAATGTTCAATTTGTGTGGTGTATTGCTGGCGTTGTAAACCCAGTTTATTTTCTAAAAAGCCATTGGCAAATTTTACCCAGTTGTGTTTTGGGTAAGCCACTGCATGCGCATTAAAGTTACCGGTGGCCCCACCAAATTTTCCGGAAAAAGGAATATGGCTAAATAATTGAATCTGGTTTTCGAGCCTTTCAACAAAAACCATCATTTCTTTACCAAGCAAAACCGGCGATGCAGCTTGGCCCTGTGTACGTGCCAGCATGGGAACATTTTTCCAGTCAGTCGCCAGCTTTTTTAAATGTTTTTGCAGGTTAATGATGGCTGGTAAATACTCAAACTCAATTGCATCCTTCCAAAGCATGGGCACGGCAGTATTATTTATATCCTGAGAGGTAAGCCCAAAATGTATCCATTCCCTTAATTCAGTCAAACCAAGAAGGCCCAGTTTTTCTTTTAAAAAATATTCAACTGCTTTTACGTCGTGGTTGGTTATGCCTTCTGTCTTTTTTATATGCAGGGCATCATCTTCACTAAAGTTTTCTATGAGTGAGCGGAGTGCTTTTTTGTTTTTGGCATCTATCTTAAAAAATTTTTTTTCCGCAAGTGTAATAAAATATTCTACTTCTACTTTTAACCTGTATTTTATTAAAGCATATTCAGAAAAATATTGAGCAAGCTGGGCGGTCGCTTTGTTGTAGCGCCCATCTACAGGAGAAATAGCAGAAAGAGATGAAAGTTGCATATTTAAAGTGAGTTTAAAGTAATTTTACACGAAACTAAACGAAACGAGTTGGAAAGAAAAATAAGGGTTGCAGCGGTAAGCTACCTCAATACAAAACCACTGATTTATGGCTTCGAAAAAGGGATGATGCACGATGAAATAGAATTGGTAACAGATTTTCCGGCCAGTATTGCTGATATGCTAATTGGTAATGAAGTTGATATTTCTTTGGTGCCTGTAGCCACTATTCCTTTTCTAAAAGAATACCACATTATCACAGATTATTGCATAGGTACTGCCGGCGAAGTAGCAAGTGTTTGTCTTTTTAGTGACGTACTCTTGGAAGAAATAAAAACAATCTTACTGGATTACCAAAGCAGGAGTTCGGTAGGATTATTGAAAGTATTGGTAAAAGATTTTTGGAAGATAAACGTTGAATTGGTGAGTTCAACAGCGGGTTATGAAGACAGATTAAACGGCACCACAGCTGGGTTGGTTATTGGTGACCGTGCATTTATTCAACGCAAAAAGCGAAGATATGTTTATGACCTTGGCAGTGCATGGAAAGAAATGACCGGGCTGCCTTTTGTATTTGCAGCATGGATAGCCAATAAAAAATTATCTGATGTATTTGTAGAGAAATTTAATGAAGCAACATCAGTGGGATTTAACTACCTGCCCGAAATTATTGCTGCAAACCCCTACGAGCATTACGATTTAAAAAAATACTATACCGAAAATATCAGTTTTAATTTAGATAAGGAAAAGAGGAGAGGGCTGGAGGAGTACTTGAGGAGGTTGGCAACTTTGTAATAAATAATTTATTTTTTTATCCCCCTTAAAAATTGATGAACGATTGGTTTAACATCTGGTGAAATATTTAATTTATAAATGCTCAAAGTTAACAACGTCGCCATAAAGCCGTTTGCTAGGATTAAACCCATGTAAAAAGGCAAATAAAGCAAACTCATTTTTGCGAAAAAAATAATAAATGGCAGTAGTGTTATTGCAACAACTGTCTTTTTATTAAAAGGAAGAAAATTGTATTTTTTGTACAAAAAATATATTCTGATGAAATTGTAAACGATAATCCCTGCTAGCAATGCCAAGGCTGGTCCATTTATCCCAAAAAGATATTTTGTAAAAAAATAACTGCAGGTTGTAATGATGATTCCCAGAATGATGTTTGTATAAAATTCAAACTTCCATAGTGTAGAAGTTCCTATTATCTGCCCATTAACGCCTGTACCCATTTCAATAATATTTGCAATGCTTAGAATGAGCAAAACATTTTTACCTGCTAAATACTCCTTATTTAAATGAAGCATGTAAACAAACGGTTCGAAATTCACCCAGATAAATCCAAAAGTTACAATAGAAAATAATAATAAATTGATGGAAGACCTTTTATAAATCCGATTGATTTCTTTGTAGTTTTTTTCTTTCCAAGCGTTAGATAATATTGGAATGGTAATAGAAATCAGACTGCGATAAGGCGCTTGTATTATTGTAGCCACAAAGCTTGCAAGCGTATATACACCTGCTGCAACAAGTCCACTCAAGCTGGATAATACCAAAACGTCCATCACGGTTCTTAAAGTATTTACGACAGTACCAGTAAAGCCGTAGGCCAGATACTTAAGTATTACTTTTCTAAATTTGATTGTAACAAAACTGATTTTGGTTGTTAAATGAATCTGTCTGGCTCTAATAAAATAAAACAGCAAAATGAAAGCAATAAATAAATATTGAAAACAGTAAAGAAATAAAAACTGATGAAAACTTATTATGCCAAGAAGCTTTAACAAAATCAAAAGCAAAACAAAGATTCTAATAACAACTTCTTTAAGAATATTTGTGAATAGCTGCAATTTTAAATTCCAACCTTGGTATTCAAATATGGAATAAAATAAAAAACCTGCTGCAAGTAAATACGAATAGTAAAAATAATGCACTAACTCAGGCGAATTTCCACCGAATTTTTTTAAAATAAGAGGCTGTACAAATGCCCCAAGTGTGCCGACCACAATAAAACCACAAACCGCAATCATTAAGGTAAGTGAGAATAGATCATTTTTATTATCTGATAATCTACGCCTGTAATATGGAAAGAATTTATGCAGCAAACCATAGCAACCCATTGCCGAAAATGAGCTAAGTAACAAGCCAATTTGTATTAAACCAGTTGCTAGCCCGTAATCCTGTGGATTAAAGAAACCTTTTCTTGCAAACAAAAAAGTATTTAACGCACCAATGGCAAAACCAATGTAAATCCAAAATGTTGAAACAAGTCCTTTCTTTCTAATCTCTGACATGAAATATGTATATTCAATTTTGAAAAATAATTTGATACAGGTCACTTATAAACATTTTCAAAAATGTTAAGTGCTTGCTTTTGAATTCTTCCCATCTTTATAAAGTATGGTTTTGGTTTGTTATTTTTACAGCCCTAAAAGTAATGATAAATGATATGGCAGAAACACTTGGTATGCTTTGCGATAAGCTTACAATAGCACAATTAAAACAATTTCACACAGCAGATGAAACTCGATTAAAAAGTTTAGCAACCCAAATAACTCAATTACAACAGGAAATTAATGAATATGTAAGCGATGCCATTCTAGGTAAAATATTACCCGAAAGAATGACTTTTGCTGCAAACAAAGTTTTTAAATCAGAAGGAAATAAGGTAGCAGATGTAAATGGAAACTTTGGAGAAGTATTTTATCAATTGGCTAATGTAAACTGTAAATTGTGGCACGAGCAGGAAAAAGTATACGAATTTGAAAGTGTACCAGTAAATGAAAAAGATAATGTTGTAAAGCAATTGGCTTTGCTAAACCTTGAACGAAATAAATGCATAGATTCTATAAATGAGCAGTTTATGCAATTAATAAAATCTAAAAATAACCAACACTAATGCATATTCGAAAAAGAAATACCTGTCGTGTTTGCGGCTCATCTTCATTAAGAAAAGTAATTGATTTAGGTCCACAATATTTACAGGGAAGTTTTATAAAGCCTGGCAAGGAAATGCCAAGCCATCGCAAAATTAGTTGCACGCTAGTACGTTGCAATCCGCAGGAAGACGAAAATGCCTGTGGACTTTTACAAATGGAACACTCCGTACCATCAGAAATTTTATATGCAGCATACTGGTACAGAAGCGGTACCAATAATACCATGCGCAATCATTTAAAAGATATTGTAGATAATGTTGTAAATACAGTGAGCGATGCCAAGCATCCACTTGTTATGGATATTGGCTGCAACGACGGTACTCTTTTAAGTTATTACCCACCACATTTTATAAAGTATGGTTGCGACCCAAGTGATGTAGCGCAAGAAGTAAAAGAAGCAACCGTAGTACAGGATATTTTTCCATCGGAGGAATTGTTTAAAATACTGGAAGGGAAAAAGCTAGATGTGATTACTTCAATCGCTATGTTTTACGATTTGGAAAGTCCGGTAGAATTTGTAAAAGGTATTAAACGATTTTTATCATCTACCGGTGTGTGGGTGTTTGAAATGAGTTATATGCCCCGTATGTTGGAGCTGGATAGTTATGATACCATCTGCCATGAACATTTAGAATTTTACAGCCTTGCCGTACTCGAAAAAATTTTGGCACTTGGAGGCATGAAAATTTTTAAAATTTCATTTAATGATATCAATGGTGGTAGTGTAAGATGTTATGCTACACATAAAGAAAACAGCAAGCATGACAGCCATGAAAATTATTTACTGATAAATGAAACTCGCCACAAAGAATTTGATTTGGAACTGGATACTGATAAACCATATACCGCATTCCAACAAAGAATTGAAGTGTTGAAGGATGAGTTGCATGCATTGTTGGTAAAATTAAAAGCAGAAGGTAAAAAAGTACATATTTACGGAGCATCTACGAAAGGGAACACTATACTGCAATGGTGTAATATTGATCATACGTTGGTAGATTATGCAGCAGAACGAAACGAAGACAAATACGGAGCATTTACTTTAGGAACCAATATTCCAATTATTAGCGAAGCAGAAAGCAGAGCTATGAACCCAGATTACTACCTCGTTTTACCATGGCATTTTAAGGACGAATTTGTGGTAAGAGAGAAAGAAGCGTTGGATAAAGGAACGGCTTTTATTTTCCCTGTACCTAAGATTGAAATTTTAAAAAAATAGTGCTCATAATGGGAAAATTAAAAAAACTTACCCAATTTTTAAAAGCATTGACTTTTATTGGTACCGCTAAAAATTACAAAGAATATTTAAGTTATGCACAAGCTGGAGAGGATAGGGCTTTAAAATTTTTATTTTCATCTATGGGCTTAAATAAGATTTCTTATTTGGAAATAGGTACAAATAATCCAATAGACATAAACAATACTTATCTGTTTTATTTAGGAGGAAGCAGAGGTGTATGTATTGAACCAAACCCAATATTAATACCAAAGATAAAAAAGTATAGACCTGAGGATGTTTGTTTGAACGTAGGTGTTTCTCCAAATGGTGTAGAGGGCGAAATGGATTTTTATATTTTTGATGATGCTGATGTTGAAAAAGGGTTAAGTACTTTTTCAAAACAGGAAGCAGAGAACGTACAAAATACAACACATATAAAAATTGCTGAGGTAAAAAAAATACCGGTAACACCGTTAAATGGGATATTAGCTAAATATTTTTCAGATAAAGCACCGGATTTAATTTCTATTGATGTAGAAGGTTTAGATCTAGAAATTTTACAAACAATTGATTTTGCAAATTATAGACCTATGGCCATTTGTGTAGAGACCGTAAACTTTACAGTGAGCCATAAAAAAATAAAAAATAGAGATATTATTAATTTTATGGAGAGCCAGGGTTATTTTGTTTATGCAGATACGGGTATCAATTCGATTTTTGCAGACAAATCACTTTTCTAATACCGATTTTTACGATGAAAAAGTTACTTATCAGCCTGTTAAAAAAAGCGGGATATATTGTATACAGTACCAAGGCAATAAAAAGCCAACACTTAGAAGTTATCAATAAAGGTAAGGCTATCATTCATAAAATTTCTCCTGATTTTAGTATTCTTAATGGTCCTTTTAAAGGAATGAAATATCCTTCTATAGATATTACAGAACTTACACTTGCACCAAAAATAACCGGCAGTTATGAAGGACATTTAACACCACTCATTTACAAAATTATAGATTCCCCTTACGATAATATTATT
>JBJXGJ010000208.1:0-14103 GCA_046153805.1 Ferruginibacter sp.
AATAATAGAACGTCTACCATTATTAAAACAGTAAAAAATTCATCGAAGAAGATCTTATTAATGTTTTTAATTGGAACATCTATTTGAACTATCGCATAAAAATTTTCATACACCCAAAAGCTAAAATTATAAACAGCCAGTATGATAAATACGGGAACTAAAATCGTGGCAATTATTTTTTTTAGGTTAATAAATTTTTCAACTTCTATTGATATTTTTTGACTCGATTTTACATCAACAGTTTTATAGAAAACATAAATGAGGTAAAATAAAATCAGCACGGCAATAACATCTAAGGTAAATATTACATCTTCTTTACTGGCGAACCAATCGTTTGTAAATTCCAATTTATAAAAGTCCTTAAAAATTCGGCGAATAATGATCAGTGTAATAATTTCATATTGTTTACCTATGTATTTGGTGGTTGACTTTGGTAAATAATAAACCAATAAATAAGCTTCGTATAACAAGATAAAAGAAAAGGGTGTGTAAACTGCTATAAGCGGATTTTTCAGTAATCCTGAAAAATCATCAGGTTTTATCCAGTTTAATTGTACAAAGGTTATCAAAAGCAGGTGAACTATAAAACTTATGATGGCTATGTATATAATTATTCGCTCGCTTTTATCTTTTGTTTTTTCAGATAAAAGCTTACGGAATAATAAATTTATGATTTTATTAAACCTGTTCATTTTTTAAAATTAATTGTTAACTTTTTTTGAAGATGAAATAAATCTTAATTCGTAAAGCTGGTGTATAAATACTGTTGCTGGATTATCGTTTGCTAATAAAATACTGATTTGATGTTTTGAAATGTAGTTTAAATTATTTAAAATTTATTTTTAAAGCTGCTTAGAGATTTAAACAGAGCTTCTTCAACAGGTTTCAATTAATAACTAAGTCGCTCTAGTTAAGTTGTTTTCAGTTCATCTTTCATAATAATACATTGAGACAGAAATACCCACGCAGCTATTAATATAATGGAGTATAAAATAATTTTTCGCATATACTTTTTAAAACGAATCATGGCTGGTTTTAGGTACAGCAATAACAAAAAAAGATATTAATTTAAAATATGCTCAATATTTATACGCAGCGAAATGTGGGTTAAAAAAGGTACATTTCGCTGAGTATAACTTAATTTTATACGTAAAAATCAGTTAGTAAAACTTCATTATCTACAATTTGCATATTATTCTTTAATCCTTCTTTTGTAATAAAAGTGAGAAATACCGTTTTTTTAGTAGCGGTTTCCCACACGAAATTTTTAACCCTTTCGCTTAGTAATTGCTCGTATTTTTTAGTAATGATAAATGGTTTATCGTAGTATTTAATTTCGCAGAGATTTATACAGTTGTCATTTCTATTGATAATTAAATCTATTTGCGATGCAATGTTTTTAGCAGTATTTTTTATATTGTATGCATATTGTTGAGAGATAATACCGGCTATGCCTAGCTTTTGTTTTATTTTATCTATATGCTTAAAACACAAATTTTCAAATGCATATCCCAACCATAATTTAAAAGGTTGGGTTTTACTTATCAGGTTCCAATCAATATTTCTTTTACCATCCATAAACTTTAAATAGAACAACGAAAACTCGTCTGTAAGGCGGTATAATTTTTCTTTTTTAATATTGCTAAATGGAGATGTACTTGTAATAAAACCTGATATTTCGAGTTCATCCAATATTTTCGTAAGAGTGCCGCCACTCGCTATTTTACTCAGTTTTACAATTTCGTTGTGGCTTACACCTTTCCATTTCGTATAACATGCTTTTATAACAGCAATGTAGTTTGCAGGGTTGGTAAACAAAGCTGCATACAAATTTGCAAACTCGTTTTTTAAAGGGGCTTTTGCATGAAAGCATAGTTTATTTATTACCTGAGCCACACTTTGGCCTTTATCTATTTGGTTTAAATAGTAAGGTATCCCGCCTAAGGTCATGTACAGATCTGTTATTTGTTCATTGTTAAATTTTAAACCTTTTTGCAATAAATATTCTTTTGTTTCATTACATGTAAATGGCTGTAAATATATTTGCCTTGTTACTCGGTTATGTAACCCTCCTTTATTATTTATTACCTGTTTTATCATCCACGATGCTGCTGAGCCGCATATGGCTACGACTATATTATTTTTACTTGCCCAGCTATTCCAAAACGAGCCAAAAGCTTTGAGGAAGTCAGATTTTTGCCCGGCTATCCAAGGCAGCTCATCTATAAAAATTACTTTCTTTTTTTTTGTTTTACTGGCACTTAGTATTTCAGTTAAAATTTGAAACGCTTCCAACCAACTTGTTATAAGGGATGGGATATTTTTCTTGCCAAAGGTTTGTTGCAAAGAAAAGGTGAATCCATTTAATTGTTCTTGCCTTGTACCATTTTGTATTCCTACAAATTCAAAAATAATATTGGCTTTAAAAGTTTCTCTTATCAAAAAAGTTTTGCCTACCCTACGTCGGCCTAAAACACAAACCAGTTCTGCTTCTTTCGATTGTAATAGATTATTTAAGATTTCAATTTCTTCTGTTCGACCTATCATTTTTATAAATTTATACTCAGCGTAATATTATATAAAACTAGTACATTTCGCTGACATAAACATTATACTCAGCGAAATGTGGTTTAAAAATGGTACATTTCGCTGAGTATAAAAAATTAATAATATTAAAGTGGCAATAAAATGAATCCTATTTATAAAAAAAGCGAAGCAACCAAAACTTGGAAACTTCGCTCTTTTATTAGCACATTAGCACATTAGCACATTAGCACATTAGCACATTAATTTATCTTCTGTCTCTTGCACTACCATACACTCTCTTTCTTTCTCTTGGTGCACTGCTTCCTACATCTCTTGAGTTGCCTTCATCGTTTGGTCTTTTAAATCCACCGTCAGCCTCGTTCATGCGAACTGTTCGGTTGTTGTAGCGTTTGCCATCCAATGCAGCAATCATTTGGGCTGAACTTGCGCTGTCACATTCAATCCAAGTATTCATATCACGCAAATCAATTTTCCCAAGTTGTTCTTTGTTCAAATTACTTTCGTCCAAAACAAATTGCAACATGCTTGCTTTGTAAAAACCATCTTTAGTACCAAGGTTTAAAAACAACCTTGTGTATCCATTATCTCTTCTATTGAATGTGCTGCGTTCTTTTCTGCTGCTGTCATCACGTGCAACTCCTCTATCGTTATTCATTGTTCTTCTGCCGGCATCTTTTGCATTTAAGTCTTCTGCATTTTCATAGTATTTTAAGAAATGGTCAAACTCTAAAGCAGCAACTCTTTGCAACACTTCTTCTTTGGTTACGTCTGCAAATTTCTCCATAAGGTCCGGTAAGTAAGTTTCGTAATCACCGTGAGAAATATCTGTTTTAATCAACTTATCCATAAAGTGAAAAAACTGTTTTCTGCACACATCTTTACCACTGGGTATATCCATTTTATGAAACTGTGTATTAACCATTTTCTCCAAACTTTTTATTTTAAAGCTTTCTCTGCTATGGCAAATGGTAAGGCAAATACCTGTTTTTCCTGCACGGCCAGTACGACCTGCACGGTGGGTATAAACTTCCATATCATCTGGCAATTCGTAATTTATTACATGCGTAATACCATCCACATCAATACCACGTGCAGCCACATCAGTAGCTATTAAAAGTTGCAAAGCTTTGGTACGAAAACGCCCCATCACTCTGTCTCTTTGTTGTTGGGTAAGGTCTCCATGCAAGGCTTCAATTTCGTAACCAGCTTTTGATAAACGCTCAGAAATATCTTGTGCATCTGCCTTCGTTCTTGTAAAAATAATACCGTACATATCTGGGTTAAAATCTATCAATCGCTTCAACGATTCGTAACGGCTGTTTGCCGGTGCTACAAAAAACTGGTGATCAATATTTACATTACCACTGTTCTTTTTACCAACGGTAATTTCTTCAGGGTTGGTCATAAAGTTTTTTGCAATAGCACGCACCTGTGTAGGCATTGTTGCAGAAAATAACCAAATGCTTTCTCTGTTAATGGTATTCTTCAATACAAAATCAATATCTTCTCTAAAACCCATGTTCAGCATTTCATCTGCTTCATCAAGCACTACATATTTTACTTTTTGTAAGTCAATAGCTTTCCTTTCAATAAGGTCAATTAAACGACCCGGTGTAGCTACTACAACCTGTACACCTCTTTTCAAATTGCGAATTTGCATTACGATAGATGCACCACCGTACACAGCTTCCACATTCAATCCTTTACTGTGTTTTCTAAAATCTGTAAGGTCATTTGTAATTTGCAAACACAATTCACGTGTAGGACAAACGATCAATGCCTGTGGAAATTTATCTTCTGCTTTTATAAGGTGTAACAATGGTAAACCAAAAGCGGCGGTTTTACCGGTGCCTGTTTGTGCAAGACCTACAAAATCTTTTGTACCTGCAATCAATACAGGAATAGCCTGTGTCTGAATGGGAGTGGGTTCTGTAAACCCTAAATCTGCGACTGCCTGCACGAGATTCTCGTTTAGGCCCAATGCTTCAAATGCATTCATAATAATTACTTGTTTAAAATGAAGACCGTGTAGTATTATACTTGGCTATGCCCGTTTCTGCCGCTAGGCAATTTTTTGGAAGTCTAATGTAAGCCGCTTCACAATACTCTATGGTCAAAAAAATATTTTTGATGATCACATAGTATGCTTCGGGCCGTTGTGTGTGGAAAAAATTATTTGTCCTAATAGGTAAGTTTATTGTTACCTGCTTTCAACAGCATCTGAGCATGTCATGTAATTCTCATAAATTCTAAGTCGCGGCAAAAATAATGGTTTTGTTTTTAATAATTTTTTTTAATTTGTGTAAAAAAATAGATTAACAAGTTAAATGTTTTATTTTTTTTACTGTCGATATAAAAATTTTTCATTGATGATCAAAATACAAACACTGACTTTTTTTCTTGCTATATCAAAAGTTTTATCTGCACAATCCATTACGGAAGATGATATTTTGGCGCTATTAAAAGATAGCACTGGTGCAACATCATCGTTGGTTGTTAGTGTAGGTGCGGGAAATGGGGTGTTTAGTAAAAAAAATAATTCATTGAATGCTGATCAGGAATCGCTGAGTAAAATATTCTATACAACTACGGTAGATTATTACCATAAATCAGGTTTTGGCCTTACTTTAAATTCGTTTTTCATTCCATTAGGTGGTAGCATAAGATTTTACCAGGCAGACATCACTCCGTCTTATTATTACGGAAACGAAAAAATCTACACTGGTGTTTCCTATACCCGTTTTTTTGCTGCTAAAAATTCAACAATAGCCGTCAATCCTTTTAAAAATGGAGTAAACGGATCGTTCAAGTGGCTTAAATCATGGATTAGGCCTGGCGTACAACTACAATATTCAAATGGAAATAATAACGAGGTTTTTGATACGAGTTTTACATTAAATCTTCCGGTACAACCCCGTGTTATACGAATTGTAGATAGCATATCGTCCAAAATAAATGATTTTACCATTAGTTTTTCAGGCGACCACAAATTTAATTTTGGTAAGCTCTTTTCTAAAAATGACGAGTTGAGTTTTGTACCTGCCATAAGTTTAAATGCTGGTGTCAGCAAAAGTTCTACAACAAGTACTGCCAATGTTTCTTTTACAAGAAAAAGAAAGCAACCACTCGCAAATATAAAAAGAAGTAAAACAGGAAACGACTACCTGCCTTTTGCCTTACAGTCAATAGCACTCTCAACAGATTTTTATTATACTATTGGGAAGTTTTTTGTGGAGCCACAAGTGTATGCTGATTATTATTTACCAGCAACCGATACAAAGCGACTGGCAACAGTATTTTCATTAAATGTTGGAATAGGATTTTAAAAAGCATAAAATTAATTTTCGAATATGATGTTTATCATTTTATCATTTATAACTGACATATTACTCAACAATCGTTTATTATGAAAAAAATAGCAGCGTTTTCAATTATATCTTTATTTTGTTCTTTGGTACTTAATGCACAAAGTTTTCATTTTGGCTTAAAAGCAGGTGCCAACCTGCAAAAAATAAATGGTATACCTTTTAAAGATAAATTTACCTTTGGTTATCAGGCAGGAGCTTATGCTACAATTGGACTTTCAAAAAAAATTGGTGTTCAACCTGAGTTGTTATTTAGCAGTGTAAATGCAGATACTGCTTCGCAATTCAGTACAGTGTATGGGTTTAAACAGATAGATAAAATAAGGTTAAACTACCTCGATATTCCAGTGCTGCTAAACATTAAAGCAGCCAAATTTCTAACGATACAAGCAGGGCCGCAATTTTCTGTATTGTTAGACAAGAATAAAAGTTTACTCAAAAATGGAGAAACAGCTTTTAAAGATGGAAATATTGCAGCGGCAGCAGGGCTACAATTTAAATTTTCGAAAATCAGGGTCTATGGAAGGTATGTAGCAGGACTAAATAACCTTAATGATGTAGATAATAGCAATAAATGGAGAAACAGAAACATACAAGTTGGGGTAGGCTATAATATTTTTTAATCACTCCCGTATAACAACAATTTCTTCATCATTTTTCCAAAGTATAATTTTACTAGGTATGGCAATGGTTGCATCGTTTTGACGGTGCTTCACAATATAATCAGCACCAATTTTCATGGCAACAGATACCTCGCCAAAAAATCCTGGGCTAGCTTCTCCTGAAATATTTGCAGAAGTAGAAACAATCGGTTTACCGAAAGATTTTAAGAGTGCTTCGCAAAATGCATCTTTAACTATTCGTATAGCTATTGTGCCATCTTCATTTATAAGATTTGTTGCAAGGTTTTTTGCACCTGGATAAATAATGGTTAATGGTGATACGGTTTCTGAAAGTATTTTTTTTATAGCTAGTGATGGCGCTTTGCAATAGTTGCCAATACAGTTTTCAGTATCCAGCAATATGATCATACTTTTCTTTTCTTCCCTTTGTTTCAGTGCAAATATTTTTGTCACTGCGGGTTTATTTGTTGCATCGCACCCTAGCCCCCAAATCGTATCTGTTGGGTATAAAATAATACCGCCTTTGTTCAATATTTGTGCACACGCTGTCAAATCATCATCGAAATTCATTACACCAATATTTTTATTATGTTATCTGTAATTAAATCTTCATCTAGTTGCAAAAGGCACTCTGGAATACCATACACTTTGCAGGTATTTTTTACGCAGGGCTCACAGGCAAGTTTTCCCAATCTGAGTACCACGCAGTTTTCTTTGTTGTAGGGTGCTGTGTTATATTCGTCGCCTGCGCCAAAAAGTACAACTGTTTTTTTGCCAAGTGCGTTGCTTACATGTGCCGGGCCGCTGTCAGTGCTTAGCATGGCTTTACTCTCTGCAACTAACTTTACAAGCTCTGGCAATGTTGTTTTGCCGGCAAGGTTTGTAATGTTTTTTTTATTGAACAGAAGCTCATATACTTCGTTTACAAATCCCGCTTCTGCGGTGCTTCCCACAAGAATAATGTTGTTTGTTATTCTTTGTCTGATGTTGTCAATAATGCTGATGGCTTTTTCTTTAGGCAACCTCCTCGAGACAGCTTCGGAATTAATGTTTATAATAAGCGAATAACTAGAACTTGTCTTTTTAGATTGCAACACAACAGAAGGCATCTCAATTTGTTTTTGCACAAATTGAGCCAGCAGATTTACATATTCTTCTACCCTGTGCAATTTTGTATGTTTTTTAAAAGTATTTGATAGCAGAATAAAGCGCACATTTTTTTTAAAGCCGATACTTTTTTTGGCCCCAATAGCATTGCCCATCGTTGCAGCAGAAAGCGAATCTGGCAGGCAAAAGAAGAGATCATATTTTTTTTGTTTTCTAATCTCCTGCCCAAACAATCTGGCACCCTGTAAGCCTTCATGTTGATCTTTAGAAAAAACAAATCGTTTATTGTGCACCGGAAAATAATCCAGCAAAAAGTCAATCCCTTTTTTTGCGATAAGATCTATGGAAGCTGCAGGATAATGTATTTTTACAGCCTGCACAAATGCCGTGGCCATTACCATATCGCCCAGCCAGTTTGGTAAACGAATTAATATGTTCTTAATTTCAGTCATCAAAAATTCTTCTGGTCTGTCTTAATTATTTTATCAAATATAGAGCTAAACACGAAATGTAAATGAATCCTTTCGTTCTGCATTAAAGCAAGATAATTATGTTGTTCGAATAAGTTAATCTTAGCAAGACTTGCAATTCGTTATTTTTGCAAAAAAAATAAAACCAACAGTATGCAACAAATGATTGAGGCCGCATGGGCAAACCGTGATTTATTGAAAGATAAAAAATATACACAAGCTATCAGAGATGTTATTGAAGAAGTAGATAAAGGAAGATTAAGAACTGCAGAACCAATTGGCGAAAACTGGCAGGTAAATGAGTGGGTAAAGCAGGCCATTCTTTTATATTTTGGCATACAACAAATGGAAACTTTTGTTTTACCTCCTTTTGAATTTTATGATAAAATGAAATTGAAAAGCGATTATAAAAGTTTAGGTGTACGTGCGGTGCCACATGCCATTGCTCGCTACGGTGCATACCTTGCAAAAAATGTTGTTTTAATGCCTTCATACGTAAATATTGGTGCGTATGTAGATGAAGGTACCATGGTAGATACCTGGGCAACCGTTGGAAGTTGTGCGCAGATTGGAAAAAATGTACACTTGAGTGGTGGCGTGGGTATTGGTGGCGTGCTGGAGCCTTTGCAGGCAAGCCCAGTAATTATTGAAGACAGTTGTTTTATTGGCAGTCGCTGTGTTGTGGTGGAAGGTGTTCGTGTACAAAAAGAAGCTGTGTTGGGTGCAAATGTGGTGCTTACACAATCAACAAAAATTATAGATGTAACGGGAGTAGAGCCGATAGAAACAAAAGGTTTAGTACCTGAAAGAAGCGTAGTGATACCAGGTAGCTATACAAAGAGTTTCCCTGCGGGAGATTATAATGTGCCTTGCGCATTAATAATTGGCAAACGAAAGCCAAGCACTGATTTAAAAACGAGTTTGAATGATGCGTTGAGGGATTTTAATGTGGCGGTTTAAATTTCAACACTAGGAACACAAAGGTTTTTCACAAAGACCACAAAGGATATTATGGTATCATAGATTTTGTATAAATTTTACTTTGTGGTCTTTGTGTTTTATTTGTCGTCTTTGTGTTTAAAAGATCATTTATTTCTAACAAGTTTATAAATTTTTATTCCACTCATTAAAATAAGCACAAACAAAAATAAGCCGAGCAAACCCCACACGGCGCTTAAACTTTGCTTAACGACTACCAGCATTACAATACTTATCAAAAATACCGTTGCTACTTCGTTCCAAATTCTCAATTGCTGAGAACTGTATTTAAAATAATTATTTTTTTGTTGTTTGTATAAAACATGCAAAGAGTAGTGGTACAAATAAAGCCCAATTACAAATCCTATTTTGATCCACAACCAAGTATCTAAAATAGCAGGGTTTATATAAATGAGTAATGGGCCTAAAATAAGTGTTAAAAGAGCGGATGGCCATGTAATGCCCAGCCACAAACGCTTTATCATTATTGTGAACTGGTTTTTTAAAATAGATTTTTCAGGCTCTGTTTTTTCATTTGCTTCTGCATTGTAAATAAAAAGTCGCACAATATAAAACAACCCACTAAACCAGGTAACAATAAAAATAATGTGCAGTGCTTTAAGATACAGGTACATTACTTTCTTGGTTTTGCAAGTGATTTTCTATCAGCAAATTCATAGCTTTTATCCAAAGTGGTGCAGTATTTAAACATGGTATCAGCGTAAAACTTTCTCCACCTGCTTCCATAAAAAACTCTCTTCCTTCTTCACCCATTTCTTCAATTGTTTCTAGGCAATCGCTTACAAATGCCGGACAAACAACCACTATCTTTTTTATTCCTTCTTTTGGTAATTCTTTTAACCTTGCGGCAGTGTAAGGTTTTAACCATTCATCTCTACCCAAACGACTTTGAAAAGAAGTGGCGTATTTATTTTTATCTAATTGAAGTTCTGCAGCTACTAAAGACGAGGTCATAAAAACCTGATGCCTGTAGCAATATTCATGCGCCACGTTATCTACATTGCAACAATCTGCTACATTTAAACAATGCTTTTTTGTAGGGTCTGTTTTTTTTACATGTCTCTCCGGTATGCCATGATAGCTGAACAACAACAAATCATAATCCTCTTCTAAATGTGGAGCAATACTTTGCGATAATGCATGTATGTAAGCTTCGTTTGTATAAAACGTATCTATAATCGAAAACTTAAAAGGATAATTTCCTTTTTCATACATTTCCTTACCATACTCCACAGCAGTCTCATAACTACTCATGGCGTAATGGGGGTATAACGGAAACAAAATAACTTCTTCAACGGTTGGATATTTTTTCAGGATATTTTTGAACGCAAATTCCGGGGAAGGAGTGCCATAACGCATGCAAACTTCTATCGGATAATCTGTGCTTTGCTGCAATGCTGCCCGAAGCTGGTAAGTTAGGTGAATGAGTGGAGAGCCATTTTCGGTCCATATAGAACGATATGCTTTTGCACTGCTCGGAGCTCTAAACGGTACAATGATGCCCTTTACTAACAGCGCTCTTGGTATTTTTGGTATATCAATTACTCTTTCGTCCATCAAAAATTCATTCAGGTAACGCCTCACATCTTTTACTGATGTACTATCAGGGCTGCCGAGGTTCATTATCAATATTACCTTTTTCGAGTCTATATTCATTGCCAATTTTATTTTGAAATTACTTTGCAAAAGTAGTTTGTTATGTTGTGCTTAGTGAGATACGAATTCGGTAATTTTTATCTTTTTAGAAAAAATTAAAATGTTGACTTGTTCAGGTATTAAATAATTACACAATGCTGACAAAGCAATGCCGTTAAAACTTTTATGAGGGGTAACTTTGTAGTTCAATTATGAATTCGCTTCCGCTTCAAAATCCTGAACATATTTTATCTAGGTTTTTCCTTTGTGGCATTAGCCATCTAAAAACAGATGCTGCTACGAGGAGCTTATTTCATATAAACGATACAGAAAAAGAAATTATTTTAACCACTGCAAAGGCTTTGGGCGTAAGAAGTTTATTCATTTTAAATACTTGTAATCGTACCGAAATTTACGCGTACGTGGCTGACGAATCTGTCTTACGGAATTTGTTTATAGAATGTAAAAAGGTTGACCCGGAACTTTTTAACCAGAAATACTATTGCAAAACAAATAAAGAAGCATTGAGGCATTTGTTTGAAGTAGCTGCAGGTTTAAATTCGCAGATATTAGGAGATTATGAAATACTTGCCCAGCTAAAGCAGGCGGTAGCGTTTAGTAAAAGCCAGAGCCTGATTGGTCCAATAATGGATCGAACAATAAATTTTGCATTACAAGCGTCAAAAAAAATTAAAACGAATACTTCTTTAAGCACCGGCACAACATCTGTTTCCTTTGCGGCTATAGAATGGTTAAAGCGCAATGCAGATACCACAGGCAAAAAAATTGTGCTTGTTGGTTTGGGTAAATTCGGAACCCTAATTGGTAAAAATTTAAAGCATTATTTTAAGAATAGCAACATCGTTGTTTGTAACAGAACAGATGAGAAAGCGATCAATTTTGCAAACGAACATACTATTGAATTTGAGCTTTATCAAAATTTAGCGGAGTTGGTTAACGAGGCTGACATTGTTGTTGTAAGTACGCAGGCGACTGAACCAACCGTAATGCCTGATTTTATTTCAGATTATAAAAGCAGGATTTTTCTGGATCTTTCTATACCATCAAACGTGCACCATTGCATAAAACATTTGCCAAACCAGCAAATGGTAAACGTAGATGATATTAGTGTTATTTTAAATAATACCATTAAGAAACGTACAAACGAAATTCCTGCTGCTCAAAAAATTATTGAAGAAATACAAATTGAATTTGTTAGCTGGTTAGGCAGCCATACCCATTCTCCCATGGTAAAAGATATGAAAGATAAACTGCTTGCACTTACAAAATCGACAGGTGTTTGTGAAATGGCAGATAGCTTAGAATATAATTTTATAAGCCCGCAAGATGAATATACCATCAATAAAACGATCAGCAGGCTTGCCGTAAATTTAAAAAATACAAACGAAAAAGGTTGTCAGTTTATTGATGCCTACAACCATTTTTTCAGTCAGAAAATAAGTGAGTAAAGTTTTAATTAAAATAGGAACCCGAGATAGTCCGCTTGCACAATGGCAATCGAAACAAGTAAAGCAATTGCTTTTTAATAAACATGTTAATAGTGAACTCGTTTTAATAAAAAGTGAAGGCGACATAAACCTGGTAACACCTTTATACGAAATGGGAGTGCAGGGTATTTTTACAAAAACATTAGATGCGGCCCTTCTAAATAACCAAATAGATATTGCCGTACATTCTTATAAAGATATTCCAACAAAATTGGCGGATGGGCTTATAATCGTTGCAGTTTTAAAAAGAGGAAATCCTTACGATCTGTTGGCTATAAACAGGGAAAAAGTTTTTAGCAAAGCAGAGCTTTCATTGGTGAAAGATGAGCATTCAACTTTCGGAAAAAGAGATGCATCCGGCATCACCACCGAGTTGATGAAAGCTGTGTTTCAACAAAACAAAAACGAAGAAAATAATAAGAGCGAACTTCCACTTATCATTGCAACAAGCAGTGCCAGACGCAAAGCTCAATTACTTAATAGATTTCCAAACGCAGTAGTCGAAAACCTTCGTGGCAATGTAAATACAAGAATAAAAAAGCTGAACGAATCTCACTGGCATGCAGCCATTTTTGCGGCAGCGGGTATTGAGCGCTTAGGGTTCGGACATGTAGAGGGCATAGAATTGAAATGGATGTTGCCAGCGCCTGCACAAGGCTCTATAGCAATTGTCTGTAGAAAAAATGATACAGAAATACTTGAAAAATGCAAAGCGCTGAACCACAGAGAAACAGAAATTTGCAATGTGGTAGAGAAAGATTTTTTGCGGATCTTGATGGGAGGATGCAGTACGCCAATAGCTGCCCATGCAAAAATAAAAAATGGTGAAATGGTTTTTGCTGGAAATGTATTGTCGGTAGATGGCAAGCAGCATGCAACTGTTACATTGAAATCACCAGTTGATGGGTATACAAATTTGGGTGAGCAGGCTGCAATGCAAATTTTACAAAACGGGGGTACTGAAATAATAGATGAGTTGAAAAATAAAGAGATAATCAATGAAGAATAATCTCACGATATTATCTACCAAAATATTAAAACCTTACATAAAAGATCAATTAGTAGAAAATGATTTTAATGTTGTAGAACATGATTTTATAAAAATAGAAATTGTTGGCGCTCCCCTAGCAAAGCAAATAGTAACAACGCATTTACCCAATTATATTTTTACCAGTAAAAATGCAGTAAAGGCTTTTATACGATTTACAACTACAAATAAAATAGTAATAAATAAAAAAGCTAATTTTTTTGCGTTGAGTGGCGAAACGCAACTTTCGCTTGAAGATGAAGGCTATAAAGTTTTAATTTCCAAAGACAATGCAACAGCTCTTGCGAACGAAATAATTAGTACGACTAAAGAAAAGCAATTTGTATTTTTTTGTGGAGATAAAAGGCGAAGTGAATTACCGAATGCTCTGCAGCACGCCGGTTTGCGGTTGACAGAAATCGTGCTGTATAAAAATTTACCCCGGCCCAAAAAAATAGTTGAGCAATACCAGGCCATATTATTTTTTAGCCCGAGCGGAGTAAAAAGTTTTTTTGAAGAAAATGTTTTGCCAAAATTCACCCAATGTTTTTGTATTGGTTACACCACTGCAAATGCGCTTAAAGAATACAAACTAAACAATAAAATAGCGGTAATCAGTTATCCATCTCAACAGGTTATGATAGATGAAGTGCTGCATTATTTTAATATAAAGAATTGAATTTTTACAGCGTAAAATTGTATTTACATGAATGATATAATCACAGCCACAGAAAATAGTTCAACCATAAAAAATGATTTGTTTTTGCAGGCGTTGGCAGGCAAAAAAGTAGAGCGGCCACCAGTATGGATGATGAGACAAGC
>JBJXGJ010000030.1:0-14894 GCA_046153805.1 Ferruginibacter sp.
CTGATAGTGAATTAAAATATTCACCATTGACATTTCACAATTATCAATTAAACTCCACATTTTAAGATGTTCAAAATCATTCTGCCTATAATGGCACTGGTTTTTAGTATAAACTGTTTTTCACAAAACACGCTGCAAATAACTGTTAAAGACAGCACTCAAAATAAAACACTTGCCGGTGCTACCATAAAATTGAAAGGAACAAATACAGCTTCCATAACAGATTCATCCGGACAAATCGTTTTAAACAATGTTTCTAATGCAATACAAACTATAAAAATAAGTTTTTTGGGTTATTCAACCCAAACTATCACTGTACAACCAATTGCTGATAGCATCGTTTTTTTATTCGTTTTTTTGCAAAGCGAGGAAGAAGAACTCGAAGAAGTAATTGTTTCAAGTACCCGAACGAGTCGTACCATCAACAATACACCAACCCGAGTAGAAACAATAGAGCTGGAAGAAATTGATGAAAAAAGCAATATGAAGCCGGCTAATGTTTCAATGATACTGCACGAGAGCACTGGCATACAATTGCAGCAAACTTCTGCAACGAGCGGCAATGCAAGCGTACGCATACAGGGGCTTGATGGGCGTTATACCCAATTGCTAAAAGATGGCTACGCAAGCTTTGGCAATTTTGCAAGCGGGTTAAGTGTGCTCGAAATTCCACCACTTGATCTTAAGCAGGTAGAAATTATTAAAGGCCCAGCATCTACGCTATATGGCGCCGGCGCAATTGCAGGTGTGGTAAATTTCATCAGCCGAACACCAAAAGAGCAAGCGGTTTATAATTTTATTTTAAACCAATCAAACGTAGGTCAAACAAATATTGGTGGCTTTGCCATGCAGCGAAATAAAAAAATCGGTTACAGCATGTTGGCACTTTACAACAATCAAAAAATATATGATGTAGATAAAGATGATTTTACAGAATTGCCTAAAGCTGACAATTTTACCCTGCATCCAAAACTGTTTCTATACCCTTCTGAAAACTCAACTATCATTGTTGGCAACAGTTACAGCAAGGCTGATAGAATAGGTGGAGATGTAAATGTAATAAATGGTAAAGCAGATAATTTTCATACTTACTTTGAACGTAACACTACCGTAAGAAATACTACCACACTCGATTACTCACAAAAATTACAAAATGCAGATAAGCTTATCTTAAAGGCTAGCTACAATTATTTTAAAAGAAATATTGATCTTCCCAATTTAAATGTAATAGGCTTTGGCAATGACTTTAAAGGCCTAAACAACAACAGCTTTTATGATATATCGTATATCAAAAACAGAAAGAACCATACATTAATTCTTGGCGCAAATTTTATAGTTGATAAGTTTAAAGAAGCACAAGTTGTGAATAATACCCCAAGAAATTTTAAAACAACCACAACCGGTTTTTATGCACAGCACACCTGGGACGTTTCTGAAAAACTAAAATTAGAAAGTGGTTTAAGAACAGATTTTGTACAATATAAAAATGCGAATTATAATAATAAAGAATCACTTATCTTACCTAGAATATCAGCATTATTTACATTTAATGAAAAATGGAGTAGCAGGATTGGTGGCGGGTTAGGCTACAAAACACCCACTCTATTTACCGAAGAAACGGAAACAATACAGTACCAGAGGGTTCTTCCGCTTAACAATGTAACAAGCGAAAAAAGCTATGGCGGTACTGCTGATGTAAATTTTAAAACTACAATTGGTGCCGATCTTATTTTTAGTTTAAACCACATGTTCTTCTATACAACCATTACTAATACTTCTGTTTTGCAGCAAAACTTACAAAGCAATCTTTTCTTTAAAAATGCTACAAAGCCTGTAAACAGCGCAGGTTTTGAAACAAACGCAAAATTCATTTACAAAGAAAATTTAAAATTTTTTGTAGGCTATACTTTTACGGAGGCTAAAGCAACCTATCTCACGGGTCAAAAGTCTTTAACCCTATTGCCAAAAAGCAAACTAAACCTTGCACTTGTTTATGAAAAAGAAGATGCTATAAAAATGGGCCTCGAAGGTTATTTTACAGGAAGACAATTTTTAAGGAATGGAACCCGCACGCCTGCCTTTGGTGAACTGGGCTTTATGATTGAAAAGTTATTTAAGCATTTTTCTGTTTTTGTGAACGCCGAAAACTTTACCGATGCGAGGCAAAGTCGTTATAAAAGAGTTGTAAATGACCCACACGATGCGCCAATATTTGATGAGATATGGAACCATACAGAAGGAAGAACTTTTAATGGAGGCTTAAAAATAAAGTTATAATCATAAAAAAGCCGGAAGTAAAACTCCAGGCTTCAAATAATATTTTAAAACTTCGCGCCAACACTTACAAAAAATGTTCTTCCGTCCGCGGGTAATGCACCTGGACCGGGGTATCCACCAGCACGACGTGTAAAGTATCTTTTATCAAAAGCATTGTTTAACCCAGCTTTTAATTTTAATGTTTTATAAATTTTATAAGATGCTGTAAAATCAGTAACTGTATAAGATGGAATTAAACCGGCCTGCGCATTCGCTGTAGTTTTTTCAGTATTATTAGCATCGCTGTATGTAGAACCAACAGCACTTAGTTGGGCTGTAAAAACAAAGTCTTTAAAAGTTAAATTTAAACCTCCTCTAAAAATATTCGTCGGTGCATTTTCTACTTTTTTCCCTTTAGTATTAGCATCTTTATGATCGCCACTATAACGTGCATTTGTATAACTGTAGGAGCTGAATACAGATGCATCAATATTCTTTTCGTCTGTAAATGCTTTTACTGGACTAAACTCTACAAACGTTTCAAAGCCTTTGCTGGTGCTTGCTCCCACGTTTGTGATAAATCTTGTAGTAGTTCCCGTTGGTGTAATGGTACCTACCCTGTTATTATATTGAAGATAAAAACTGCTCACATCAAACTGTAAAAAGTTTTTGACTTTTCCTCTGTATCCCAAATCAATGTTATAGCCTTTTGCATCTTTTAAATCCTGATCAACAATATCAGTTGTTGGAGGCGCCTGAAGGTTTGCGAATTGTATTGGTCTGTAGGCCTGGGTAGCATTCGCATAGAATTGTGTAACAGTTGTTACATGATACTCAGCCCCAAAACCTGCTAATAAAAAACTTCTGCTGCGCTCAATATTTTGTAACAGAATTTCAGAACCATTTGCCGCAAAACGATCTCTGCCACTTGCGTTTCCCTGCAACCACTCGTACCTCACCCCGGGGATAAGCAATAGGTTTTTACGAACACGGAAAATATTTTCTACAAACACAGCTGCATTTTTAGAATTAAACTCTATATCCCTTGGATATTTACCAATAATAGTAACATCGTAATCTGAACCTGTTGTACCTTTTCCATCGGTTTCTCTAAGGGTTGTTCCTGTGTATAAACGAACACCACCTGAAATGGTATTCTTCATTTTACCCAGATTATATGAAGTTAAGATTCGGCTTTCCAACCCATAATTTCGATACTTATCCAAATTAACAGTACGGTTACTATATTGCAATGTACTTGGGCTAATGCTGTCTTTTTCAGTAATTGGTCTTAAAAAGCCAACACTATTTCTGTCTCCAATTGTTCCAAATAGTTTGGTGTTCCAAACCGTTTTTTCGTTGATGTTTACAATTGCTATTAATGCAGGTGTGGTCCACTTAATATCAAACCAATTGCGGGTTCTAAAGCTCTGCCTTGCATCCGTTTTTATTTGAGCATCAGTAAGCCCACCCGCTTGCTGGCTGTGCATTTGGGCATGCATTAATTCTGCAGTCAATGAAAATTTATCTGTAAACTTATAAGTAACTGTAGCAAAGCCGCTGTTGGTAAAATATTTGCTATTGGCTCGCCAGCCATCACCATTTCTATGATCGAAAAATGAATAATAATTTACTTTACCTTTTCTACCACCAATAGCATTGTAACTGTTTATTAAATTATTACTTCCGGCAGTTTGTTGCGTTTCAAATTCAAAAGGTTTGTTTATGTCGCTGCCGTTTCGTAAAATATAATTTACCAACCCGCCAAACTGCGGCCCGTACTGCAAAGCACCTTGCCCTCTCACAATTTCTATGCGCTGCACAGCCTGTAGTGGCGGGTTATAATATGCTTCGGGATAGCCAAACGGATCTGCTGCAATATCATAACCATTCTGGCGAACATTAAATTCCCAGCTCCTGTTTGGACTGAGGCCTCTTGCAGCAATTCCGATTTGTATACCGCTTGCATCGCTTTCCCAAATATGAATACCGGGTACTTTTGCCAGTACCTGCCGCATATTATTTGTTACTACATTTCCCTGCACATTATCCAGTACAATCAATGTACTTTTCTTTCCCGCGTAAATATTGGTTCCGACTATTTCGGGCATTTGCTGGTAATCGCTTTTGCTGTTTTTACCTACAATTGTTATATCGGGCAAAAATTTCATGCTATCACTATTGGGTTTTTTTATTTGTGCCTGTGCAAGTGTTACTGTTAGAAGGTATGTCACTGCAAAAAATATAATTCTTTTCATCATTTCTGTTTAGAGCTGCAATTTGCTTTATCACAAAAAAAAATTGTACAACGATTAGGAAAAGAATTTACACAATTGGGAAAAAGCGGAATTTCAATACATTGCAAAGGCCAAATATGTAAAAAAATATATAGACCCTTATGGAATTTGATCTACTTTATTGAATACCTTACGCCAAAAAAACCTCTTAACCCTTGGTTGGGTGCATATATATAATTAGGGTCAAATGTTAAACCATAAGGGTTATTTGTCGTGGCCAGTACCTTGCCCCCCGCATCAAACTGCACTTGCTTATCAAATGGGTCATTGGTGCGAGCAATGATAAATGGATTACCTCTGTTGGGCGTAAAATTCAACAAGTTTTTTATACCGCCATACAACTCAAATTTTTTAAGACCTGTATAAACAAATTGAATATTTTGAATACTCCATGTAGGGCTGTAAGGTTGTCTAGGATCGAGCTTGCCAAGTAGCGGTAAACGCATAGGTCCGTAAATATTTCCTGTATAATCTATACCCAGGTTGAGGGTTTTTATTTTGTAAGACACAGCCCATGTACCAGTAAATTTCTCCGTTAGAATTTGCTGCTGCTTACTACCATTATTGGTGGTAGATACATCTTGAAAAGTAACACCTGCCAATATTTTTAAGCCATTTGTAAAAGTAACATCTGCGTTAGCACTTATGCCTTTACTCTCCGCAAAACCTGTTAGATTATTGTAGATAATTTTATTGGGGTCTGTATCAAAATCGCCGATTATTCTGTTGTTAAAATAAGTGTACCATCCTGTAACATCCAACCCAACAAAAAAGCCATTTGCAGGAAAAATTTTCGTGAGATAATTAAGGTTTATGTTGTATGTTTTTTCAGGTTTCAATGCACCTGTAATTTCAACGGTTCTTGCACCAGTGAGTGCGGCATGGTCTTCCGTAAATAAATTAACCACTCTAAAACCTGTGCCAGCATTTAGTCTTACAATGTTATTTTTATCAAGGGTTAATTTATAAGCAATCCTTGGTGTGTAGATATTTCCATGGTCAGTATTGTAATCATATCTAAAACCTAACAGTATTTTTTGCTTTTTTGACAGAGTTACCTCATCTTGTAAAAAAATGCCTGGCAGGATTGTTTTTTGAGGATTATTTTCTAAAGTAGGTTTAGTTGTGGCCGGCGTATTGTCATCATAAAAAGTGTACCGCAATGCAGTACCAGCTAGCATGTCGTGGTTTTTAAATGTTTTATCCCATGTTAGTTGTGAAAAGGCAATTTTTTGCTGCGCAATGTATGCCACGTTTCCGTATCTGCTATCTTGGTCGTGATTGTTGTAAGAAAACGATAGCATTATTTTTTCCTTGACAGGTAACTGATAATTAGATAAAAATTCCCAGCGTTTGGTGTAAATACTTTCGCCGTAAATACTGTCTCCTCCTCTAAAACTTTTATTCCAATTTACATCTCCACCCCACCTATCTTCATTAAAAAAACGAACAGCCATTGAAAAAGCTCTGTTATCTTTTCTGTTTAGATTCCATTTTTGAAAAACTGATATTCTTTTCTGCAAAGTAATATCTGTAAATTGGTCGTTGTTATTATCAATTATATTTTTGTAATTAAAATAATTTACTCCCGTAAGCAATGTAGCTTTTTTACCGGCATTAAATTTAAAGCCCATATCAATATTATATTCCTGCCAAGATGTGGTAAAAACATCTACAGAGAATTTGGCTGCTTTTGCCGGGCTTTTAGTGATAATATTTATCAGTCCACCAACGGCCTCGCTACCGTACAAAGAAGAAGCCGGTCCTTTTACAATTTCTATTCGCTCAACTAAACTGTTTGGAATACCGGATAAACCATAAACGGTAGATAGGCTACTTACTATTGGCATACCATCTATTAATACCATTGTATATGGACCTTCTAAACCATTAATATGAATATCGCCGGTGTTGCAAACATTACAATTTAACTGAGGGCGCACGCCATTTACATTTTGCAATGCATCAAAAATATTGGGTGTTGGGTTCTTTTTAAAAAATGCCGGTGTGTACACTTCCACCGGTACCGGACTTTCCGTTCGCCTTACCTCTTTTAATGTACCGGTAACTACTACTTCATTTAAACTACTTTCTGTTTCTGTAAGGTCTATTTGTAGTAAAGTGTTTTCACCTTCTTTAATATTTACCTTTTGTATTTCTTTATTAAAACCAACGGCAGTGGTGGCCAAAGTGTAATTACCGGCTTTAAGAACTTCTAACTTAAAAAAACCGTTGCTATCCGTAACTGTACCAATTGTGGTGTTCGTAATTTTAATGCTCGCAGCCTCTATTCTCTTTCCACTACTACTTACAAACCCGCTAAGGTTAAATGTTTGCGCAGTGGCTTCTATACTAAAAATTATAAAGAATAAACTTACGACAATCTTGATTATATAATATTTCACTTTTCTCAATTTAGATAGCAAAAATATATAAGTTAGCTTACTCTAACAAATATGTTCCATTTTTTAAATTTCGTTTTTGAAAAAAATATGGAGTATTTGATTATCATACCGCTTTTTTGCGATTGTGCGTAATTGCAAAAGAGTAGCTTATTTTTGAGGTATGAATAAGAAATCAACTTTTTTTGTTTGCAGGGCACTTTCGATATTTGTCTTTTCATCGTGTAGCACAGCTATTAATTCAAAAAAAGACAAAACCGCTTTTAATAAATCTGCTATAATTACAAAATACAAAGCGGTAGCAGATATGAATGACGCATATTTCATCATAAAAGAAAACAACTTTTTTGAGTTTTACCGGGAATTGTTCGATAGTGTAAAAAATACATCATACTCGGGAAAGTACACAAAAAATAATGACACCCTTTTTCTGACTTTTTACAACAAAAAAGGAAATGAATTGTTAAGTAACAAAGCGCTTATTAATCCTGATAAAAAAGAGATTATATTTTTTGACACATACACAGGTGTAAAAAAGAAATTGCTCTTTAATTAGGCATCGTTTTTCCAGCTCTATTGGCTACATAAACACCCAGAAGTATAATAAGGAGGCAAGAAAATTGTTTCCAGCCGACTGTTTCGCCATACACGATGCCCCAAAAAATGGCTACAATAGGAATGGCGTAAGTAACCATTGAAGAAAATACGACACCTGATCTTTTAATAAGCATGTAAAAAATAACAGAAGCCGCAGCAGTACCAACCACACCAAGTAGAGTGGTAGATGCAGTAGAAACAAGCATTTCTTTAGCAAAAATAGCTTGCTCAAAATACCCGGTAAAATATAGAACAAAGGCGGCAGGTATTGCATTTAATGAAAGAGCCACTGCAACAATATTTAAGGAAGGAATATCTCTTAAAAATTTACCCACCAGGTTTATATTTATCCCATAACAAATCGTTGCAGCTATTATCAGCAAAACATCTGTAGCGTTGCTACTTTTATAAAAGCCAGGTTGGGCAAAAAACAATAGAATGCTGCCCGTAAAAGAAATCGCAATCCCTAAAATTTTATTACGGGCTGTATTTGTCTTAAAAAAAAGTGCACCAACAATAATTGCAAAAATAGGTGTGAGTGCATTTAAAGTGCCTGCAAGAGAACTATCAATGTGCTGTTCTGCTATGCAGAAACAAAAGGCAGGCAATAAACTTCCCAAAACGCCTGACAGAAAAATGAGACCAATTTTTTTAGCAGGAATCTTAATTATTGACCTCACTACTATAGGAAGGAAAATAACCCCTGCAGATATAATTCTTAAAGAAGCAACCTGAAAAGCAGTTAATGATTTTAAACCCTCTTTCATTAAGACAAAACTACTGCCCCATATAAGAGAAAGCACAATGAAAATGAGCCAATTGAAAGCATTGTTGTTTTTCAAAAAAAATATTTGTGCAAATGTGCAATATAATTACTTGAGTATTTTATTTAGTTTCTCATAAAAAAAACTTTTTTTTGCAGAATTAGTTTGTTTATCAATTAAAACATCCCTTATGAGTTTAGTTAAAGAATTTAAAGACTTTATTTTGAAAGGCAACGTAATTGACCTTGCCATTGCCGTAATTATCGGTGCTGCATTCGGTGCCATCATATCATCGTTGGTAGATGATATCATTACGCCACTGCTACTGGCTCCGGCGTTAAAAACAGCAGGGGTTGAAAATATTGGTAAACTTACCTGGGGTACTGTTAAATATGGCAATTTTTTAGCAGCGGTAATTAAATTTTTGGTAATAGCCGCGGTATTATTTGGTATCATAAAATCAGTTAGCAAGCTTT
Organism: Ferruginibacter sp.; assembly: GCA_046153805.1. GTDB lineage: Bacteria > Bacteroidota > Bacteroidia > Chitinophagales > Chitinophagaceae > Ferruginibacter. Next base: position 8,793 of record JBJXGJ010000030.1, read on the forward strand.
CGAAAAAGAATGAAGAAGTTGCCGCAGGACCATCATCTACCGATGTACTGTTGGCAGAAATACGTGATGAGTTAAGAAGAAAATAAGTTTTAAGCAAGCTGTTCGCTTCTGTAAATCTTACTATTTACTGCAGAATATTGCCAACCCAAAAAATACTTATTTTTACAGCCCACCATAAACTGTTGGTGGGCTTTTTTTACACAAATGTTTAATAGTGAGTACCAACGAATCGTATCAAATAAAATTAGACCAGTTTGAAGGACCATTTGATCTGTTGCTTTTTTTCATAGAAAGAGATGAGCTGGATATTTATAACATTCCTATCACAAAAATTACCAACGATTTTCTGGATCATATTCACGAAACAGGAAAGTTAAATATTGAGCTCAGCAGCGAGTTTATTCTTTTTATAAGCACGCTAATGCGAATAAAAGCAAAAATGCTTTTACCTCGTAAAGAAATAGATGCCCAGGGTAACGAGATAGACCCCAGGCAGGAGTTGATTGATAAAATACTCGAATATAAAAAGTTTAAAGAAGCATCTGCACAGATGGCAGAAATGGAAGCTACCAGAATGCTGATGATAAAGAGAGGGAACCTGCAAAAAGAATTATCAAGCATTGGAGAAGAGGCGGGGGAAGGAACGGAAATACAAACATTCAGTTTATTTAAATTGATGAAGGCTTTTGAAAAAGTAGCGCAAAGGTTGCACGAGCGCAACAATAAGCCCGTGCACACGGTTGTGCAGTATAATTACAGCATGGAAGGTGTGCGGGAGCATATGCTGTTTATAAGCAAAACGCATAAAACACTTGCGTTCGAAAAAATATTTGACGAGTGCGAAAACCGCATTCATGCAATATTTATCTTCTTAAATATGCTGGAGCTTGTGCAACAAAAATACCTGCATATTTTAATTGGTGAAGGCCGTAATAATTTCATTATTGAGTTTAACGACGAGAGAGAAGATGACCAAAGTACTGCCTTAACAGAAGAAGACTTTAACCAGTGGAATTAATGGCCCCCTACATCTCCCAAAGGGGACTTCTGAACCTTAAAAAATTTTAACCTGTTTTTCTAATAGGACATTCGAATATATAATTTTAATTGGTATAATATTTGATGTTTAAACATCGAAAATAAATTATTTTTTAAACTTTTAAAAAGTAAAAGTCCGCCTTCGGGGGATTTAGGGGGTTATTATTATGAAAACAATTGTAACAAGAGCAGACGAAAGAGGTACTGCAAACCATGGCTGGTTAAAGCCTGCCCATTATTTTAGCTTTGGCAGTTGGCACAATCCTAATAAAGTACATTTTGGCGAACTGAGGGTATTGAACGATGACTGGATTGCAGGCGGTGGCGCATTTCCTACGCACCCACACGATAATATGGAAATAGTAACCATTCCATTTACAGGTGCACTAAAACACAAAGACAGTACAGGCGGCGCAGGTGTTATACAAGCCGGCGATGTGCAGATTATGAGTGCAGGCACAGGCGTGCAACACAGCGAAGCAAACGAATCGGCAACCGAGCCTGTAACATTGTTTCAAACATGGGTTTTTCCGAAAGAAATAAACATAACGCCAAGGTATGACCAGCGAACATTTGACGTAAAAGAAAGAGAAGGCAAATGGCAGGTAGTAGTATCGCCAAGAGAAGAAGACAATGCCTTGTGGATAAACCAGGATGCACGTTTTTCTTTAACAAACATTACAGCAGGTGCAACAATCAATTATGAAAATGCATTTACAGGTAATGGTGTTTACCTGGTGGTGATAAAAGGATTAGTAAGTGTAGCAGGCACTACATACGACAGCAAAGATGCTGTAGGAATATGGGAAGCTGATAGCTTTGACATTGTTGCAGAAACAGATGCTGAATTGCTCGCTGTGGAAGTACCAATGGTTAAATAATTTACAGAGAAATATTTTAATAGTATATCCATAGCAATACCGGTTTGTCTGATTGCTCGATATACTTTTTTAATTGCAGTAAAAAAGACGGTGCTACAGTAGGACAACCAAGGCTCGTGCAAATAGGCGATGGATAAACTTCCGCATCGGGCACGCAACTATGGCTGTGCAATACTACAAAACGATTAAAGGCATTGCTATTGGTTTTATCTAAGCCATGTAATTTAAAAGCCATTCCAAATTTACCACTGTACTCATTTCCTATTTTATAACGACCAACAGATGTGGCATTGCTGTTGGCAATGTTAGAAAATGAAAGTGCTTCTGTTGTTGTTTGAGAACCACTTCCGTGTGTAACGAGACCCTTGGCCACTACCGTATCCTTTTTGAAATCATACAGAAAAAAGCGGTTCTTCCCCGGGGCGATCTTCATATCGACCAAAAAGCAGATTTGCTCGTTGTAGGCATGTTGCCGCAGGTAAGGCTTTATTTTAGCGGCATGCAATTTTAACGATGCTGTATTGTTTATCGCAACAAATTTACTTTCTTTTAAAACATGCAGGGATGTTGCAGTTGGCAGTTTATCAATAGAAGTATAATAAAAAAGCGTTGATGCCAGTACTAAACAGCTGACCATCATTATTTTCATGAAATAGATGTTTGGCGGAATAGATTCAAAAAGAAATAAATTCCACAAATGAGCGTGTGATTTATTTATGCGCCTTTTGAGCCTGCAAACTTTTCGTTGAGGTGACAATGTTATTTCACTTCCTGCATATCTACCAGTCTTTTGTAAAAACCATCCTGCCCTATTAAACCGCTGTGGGTGCCACGTTCAACTATTTCACCTTTGCGCAGCACAATAATTTCGTCTGCATGCTTAATGGTGCTCAACCGGTGTGCAATTACCACAGACGTTCTGTTTTCCATGAGGTTGTTAATGGCATCCTGTACCAACCTTTCGCTTTCTGTATCGAGCGAAGAAGTAGCTTCATCTAAAATAAGTATGGGAGGGTTTTTTAAAACGGCCCTTGCAATGGTTACCCTCTGCCTTTCTCCGCCACTCAGCTTCATGCCTCTGTCGCCAATATTTGTATTGTAACCGTTTTCTTTCTTCTCGATAAAGGCATGTGCGTTGGCAATTTTAGCTGCCTGTATAATTTCGTCTGTATTGCAGTTTTCCATACCAAGCGCAATGTTATTGGCAATGGTATCGTTGAATAAAATAGGCTCTTGTGTTACAATGCTAATTAGGCTTCGCAAAGAAAAAAGAGAATAATCCATTATGTTTATGCCATCAACCAAAATAGCCCCATCAGTTGCATCGTGAAAACGGGGAATAAGATCTGCCAATGTAGATTTACCCGCACCACTGCTGCCAATGAGTGCAACGGTCTTACCTTTTTCCACTTTAAAACTGATGTTCTTTAAGATGGCAACATCGTCGTAATAAAAACTTACATTTTTAAATTCTATGCTGTCTGTAAATTCCTTTATCTGTGTACCGTTCGGGTTTTCATTTACTGTAATGGGCGCATTCAACACTTCTTCAATACGTGCAATGGCTGCACTGCCCCGCTGAAGGTTGCTAAACGCACCTGATATGCTTTTTGCAGGATCTATAATACCCCAAAACATAGCCATATAAGTTAAGAAGTCAGCTCCGCTCAAGGTAGTTACGTTACCAGTCACGTTGCCTAAAACTTTACTGCCGCCATAATATAAAATACTTGTAAACATAGTAACGCCAAGCATTTCGCTCATAGGAGAAGCGAAACTCTGCCTGTAACCTATCTTGTTAGTAATATCCAAAAGTTTATAGCTATTCTCAGCAAATTTTTTTCTAATTGTACCTTCTACATTAAATGCTTTTATTACTCTGAGACCACCTAAGGTTTCGTCCAAAATAGAGATGGATTCACCGCTTTTTTGGGCTACTTCACCTGATGGCTTTTTCAGCGAACGCCCAAGCCTTCCAATAAAAAAACCCATAATCGGGATAAAAAATAAAATGATAACAGTGAGTTCTGGGCTAACAGAAAAAAGGACAAGTAGGTAAAAAATTATTTGTAAGGGATCTTTTACCCAACCTTCTAATGCAGATAGTACAGAACCTTCTACCTGGCCTACATCATTTGTCATGCGGCTCATAAGATCACCCTTGCGCTGCTCCGTAAAATAACCTATCGGCAAACTCAGTACCTTATTGAATATATCTATTCTAAATCTAGTAGAAACTTTATTTTTTGCAGGCATTAATGAACGAGAAGCTAAATACAAGAAAACATTCTTTAAAACTATGCTTGTAACTATTAAAGAACAAATTATTGCCAATGTTTCAACGGGTGTACTTGTACTGACCAATTCTGCAATCTTTTCTTTTATAAATTGAAAAAGTGAAAGCTTTGAAGTTCCACTTGTGACGGGAACCGGCCCCATATCCACTTTAAACAATACTTGCAGAAAAGGAAGAAACATACCAAGAGATGCTATCCCAAAAATGATAGAAAGTATAGTACAAACAACATATGAAGCTAAAGCAAGTTTGTAATCTTTTAAATATCTAAAAACCAGGGAATATTTTCTCATTGTATAAATAACGTTCGGGAAAGCGCAAAGTAACTAATTTTACACTTATTAAAAGAGCAAAAATATGTTAGAAGGTAAAAGACAAAAACAAGTAGCGGCGGTATTGGAGAAGGATTTAAATGAAATTTTTCAGCGAATGGGGTTAACAATGATAGATGGTGGAATGGTGTCTATTGCAGCTGTAAAAATTACGCCCGATCTTTTTGATGCGAGGGTTTACCTTAGCTTTTTTCAGGTAAAAGATGCAGTGGGCACGTTGAATAAGATACAGGAACATGCGTGGGAAATAAAAAAAGAACTAACAACAAGGGTGCGCCACCAACTGCGCAGTATGCCCCAGCTTACTTTTTATATAGATGATACGCTGGAGTATGTAGATAAGATGGAAGTTTTGTTTAAGGAGATAAAAAAAGCCGATGCCTCGACAGCCACAGCCCCCGCTATCTCCCCCAAAGGGGGAAGACATGGAGAAGATGGAAGGTAGAAGTAGAGACCTTGAACTACATCCTTGAACCATCAACCCGTAACCATCAACCCGTAACTTTTAACCCGTAACCATTGTATTTCCGTTTTGCATGGCGATATTTTAAGGCTAAGAAATCGGCCAATGCAATAAACATTATTGCGTGGGTAACCACCATTGTAATTGCATTTGCCACTTGTTGCCAGTTGCTGGTGTTGAGTGTATTTAATGGTTTTGAAGGGCTGGTAAAATCCTTGTATTCGTCTTTTTACAACGATATTAAAATTGTACCCGCAAGCGGCAAAACATTTACGCTTACGAATGTGCAGATAAAAGCCATTAACAGTCTTCCGTTTAATGCCGGTATCTCCTTGATTGCAGAAGAAAAAGCCCTGCTGCAAAACGGCGAATCACAGACAGTTGTTTCGCTTAAAGGTGTAGATGAAAACTACAAAAATATAAGTGGTGTTGTTGCCAAAATAGCAAGTGGCGACTTTGACATTGGCAATATAGATATGCCCAAAATAGTGGTGGGTTATGGCATACAGAATGCGGCATCTATTAATTTAAGTGAAGCATTCCCAGCATCTGTTGTAACGCTTATTTTACCTAAAAAAGCAGCGACCAACACTGCCGCCGATGCCATGAGCGAAGGAAATGCAAAAGCTGCCGGGGTGTTTGCCATACAGCAGGAAATTGATAACCAGTACGCCATTACCAATATTGATTTTGTAAAACAACAAATGGGGTTTGCTGCAGATGAGTTTTCTGCCGCAGAAATAAAATTGAAGGATAAAGAAAATGTAGAGAAAGCGGCATTACGCTTAAAAGAATTGCTGGGTACGGGTTATAAAATACAAACACGTTATGAGCAAAATGCCAATTTATACAGCACCATGCAAATGGAGAAATGGGCCATTTATGCCGTGCTCACGCTCATTTTAATAATTGCTGCATTTAATATGGTAAGTGCACTTACCATGCTGGTGTTGGAAAAAAGAAAAGACATCAGTATTCTTCGCAGTATGGGAACCACCCAAGCAGGCATCAGAAAAATATTTTTGGCAGAAGGTTTATTGCTTGGCATTATAGGCGCTGTGTGCGGTATTTCACTGTCGCTTATCATTTGCC
>JBJXGJ010000222.1:0-4409 GCA_046153805.1 Ferruginibacter sp.
TACAGACCTGATGACCAAAATATAGATATTGATTTTTTATACAAAGGAAAAAACATCTAATTAAAAACATAGCTTATTCCTGACAGCGATGCTACTGTTGAAAATGCAATTACCATCCGAGACATCAAATTGATTAAACGGGAAGATGACATAAACAGCTTAAGAGGAGATATACACCTACAAATATTTTTTGACCAGCGCAGAAAAGCAAAAGACGAGTGGCTCGCAAGCCGCATGATTGATATTGAAGAAGCAGGTATTGACGAACTCTTTGATAAGATGCTTGCCCGTTGTTACCGCAACAGCGTTTATGTTGTAGGCTGGATTGATAAGCCTACATTAATAGCAGAAATTGAAAAGCTGAACCTCGCAGACCGAACCTGGTCTTTCAAAGATTCGCAACGCCTGTTTTGGAATTGTAAAATAACAGCCAGTAACAAACCAGCAACGCTACCAGTATTTATAAAGGGATTGTAAAAGAAAAAGCAAACAGATAATTGGTTGTTTTTAAAAAGTGTTTTATGAGCAATATTACTTAATTGACTCCTCCTGTTCTACTGCTTCACCTTGTTGTTCAAGACCAAGCGCACTAGCCAAGAGTGGGCTAATATGCTCGTCAAATATTTTTTTGCCTTTTTCCTTTAAGGCAGTCTTTTCATCATCACTCATTTTACTGTATTTGTAAACTGCCAAGGCGCCAAGCCCAAGTAATATTAAAGTAGCTTTATTTGAAATCTTCATATTGTGTGATTTTTATTTCGTAATAATAATATTAAAAACCATACCGAAATGATTTTTTCACAAAATAAGCCTGTCGTTTATAAATTATCAAATTCGTACAAAGAATCAAACTTTTGCCCTGGTTCCATTTCAAACACAGGATTTATAATTCCGTTACTTAAGCCGTAAACCCAGCCATGCAAATGAGGTCTTTGTTCCTTTTTCCAGGCATTTTGTATAATGGAAGTCTTTGCAAGGTTAATTACCTGCTCTTTTACATTTATTTCTGTAAGCTTATTTAGCTTTTCTTCTTCTGTTCCCAACGTATCTATCTCATCTCTATACATGCGGTATACGACTTTTATATTTTTTATCCAGTGGTTAATGATGCCAAAGTGATGCTGTCCCATAGCTGCTTTTACACCGCCGCAGCCATAATGACCACAAACAATTACGTGCCTTACTTTTAAAACTTCTACAGCATATTGTAACACACTTAGCATGTTTATATCAGTACTTACAACCAGGTTTGCAATATTTCTATGCACAAATATTTCCCCAGGCTGCGTACCTGTTATCTGGTTTGCGGGTACACGGCTATCACTGCACCCTATCCACAAAAATTCTGGTGCCTGTTGCGCTTCCAGCTCCTTAAAAAAAGAAGGATTAGCAAGTTTCTGTTCTTCCGCCCATGCTTTGTTTTCTAATAATAATTTTTCGTACGTCTGCATTTTATTATTTTTTTGACGTTAAATAACTTGTTTTAAATAATGTTTTCTAATGCGCTGAATCATCTTCTTTTGCAAAACTATTATCTACAAGTTTATGAGATTCGTTGTACATGCTTTTATTTACGGTAACACTTATATTTCTTTCCGAAGCATTTGTTGTAAACTCATTTATTGTGTCAATAATGTCTTTATCAATAAATTCTGCCTTGGTAAGATCAAGTATTACAGATGCGTGTTCAGGCAAATTTTCTAACAATTGTTTCAACCGTGCTTTGCTAAAAAATGAAATATCTTTTCTCAGTCTTATAAGATGGTGGTTGTTTTCTGACGTAGTAAAAATAGTTGTTCTGAAATTACTTCTGATGATGTAAAAAATACCAATTGCCAATCCTATTAAAACCCCTCTTAAAAGATCCGTGAGTACAATAGCAATAATCGTTACCACGAAAGGCACAAACTGCTCCCAGCCTTTTCTGTAGTAGTCCTTAAAGATGGAAATCTTAGCAAGTTTATAACCTGTAAAAATAAGAATGGCCGCCAATGCTGCCTTTGGTATCAGGTTTAAAACACCTGGTAAAAAAGCCACACAAACCAATATTAATATGCCATGAAAAATGGTGCTCATCTTGGTTTTTGCGCCTGAATTTACGTTGGCACTACTTCTTACAATTACACTGGTAAGTGGTAACCCGCCCAGCATTCCACTCACTATATTACCAACTCCTTGGGCAACCAGCTCTCTGTTAGGTGGCGAAAAGCGCTTTAAAGGATCAAGCTTATCAGCTGCTTCTAAACCCAACAAAGTTTCTAAAGATGCAACCAATGCCAATGTAACAGCAGTGAACCAAACATCTTTTTTTGAAATAAAAGACCAGTTAGGTAAATGAAAAAAAGATATAAATTCATTCATGTTGTTCGCAATAGGAATATTTACAAGCTGTGCTTCTCTATTGGCTAATACTGATGGGATATCACTTAAAAAATAATGTAATAAAATACCAACAATCACTACAACCAATGGTCCACTTAAGAGTTGAAAGATTTTCTTGCTTTTAATATATTCTGTTTCATAAAAAATAAGAATGGCTAAACCTATGATACCTATTAATATGGCAAGTGGCGTTATATAGTTTAATGAGTTGATTAAGGCAGAAAAAGTATTTTCGCCTGATACCTGAATAAAAGTCTCATCGCCTTCAAAATTTTTATCATAGCCAACTAAATGCGGAAGCTGTTTTAAAATAAGAATAATACCAATGGCGGCAAGCATCCCTTTAATAACACTGTTTGGAATATAATCGCCAATAATGCCCAGTTTAAAAATGCCCATCAATATCTGAAAAGCCCCCGCAATAACAACAGCTAAAAAAAATGCTTCAACTGCCGGAAGTTTTAAAACCGCTCCTGATACAATAGCTGTTAAACCTGCTGCCGGTCCACTCACACTTAAATTACTTCCACTAATCATACCTACGACAATACCGCCGACAATACCGCCAATAATACCTGAAAATTCATTAAGACCACTAGCTACAGCAATACCAAGACACAATGGAATGGCAACTAAAAAAACAACAAGTGCCGCAGGTAAATCGCTGCCAATGCTTTTAAAATATTTTTGCATAAAATAATTTTGTAAAAGACACAAACCTTAATAAAACAAAGGCTCTATCAATCAAAGTAGAATAAAATGGATGCTTAGTAAAAAACTCTTAACATTTGTTGGGAGGCTGTATATTTAAATCAGCAAAGGGAGCTACGTAGATCTCGGCAGTTTCTACTGCGTAAAAATTGCCTTGTAAAATAAGTGAATCTTCTTCCGTATTTATCGTAAAAAACTCTTTACATAAATCTTTTACTTCTTTCTTCTCTAAACTTTTATGGGAAATATCTTCCTCAATAAAACTACTATCAAAAAAGCATTTGCCAAGTTCCTTTACAGGGAGGCATTGAATACTGATGATGATAAGTAAAAGTATTGAAATGATTTTTTTCATTGCTGGCAAATATAAACAACTGTAATAACAGATCATACATATTTCAAAATAGAGTGCGTTAAATTTACATTTTTTTACAAAGCAAGGTTAACATAAACATTCATTATAGTAAAAACTCAATCATAATGTCGGCCCTTGCATAATGCACATGGGCTGGCAGCTCAACTTCCTTAAAACAATGCTGTTTATAAAGATGAATGGCGGCTTTCAGTTTTGTATTTGAGTACAAAATTAATTTAGACGCACCGAGTTCGGGTGCTTTTTTCAAACAATATTCAAGTAATATTTTACCAATGCCTAGACCTCTATATGCTTCTGTGACGGCCATTTTTGCAAGTTCATAAATAGTATCGTTTACTTTTATTAAAGATGCTGTTCCTACAATTTTACCGTTGTAACCTGCAAAATAAATATGCCCTCCTTTGTCAACAATATGAAACTGTGGGTCAGATAACTGTTCTACATCTGTGGGTTCTACATAAAAATACTTTTGAAGCCACTCGTAATTCAGCGCTTTAATATACTCCTTATTATTTTCACTAAATGGAATAATCGAAATCATTTATAACAAATTAAATGTTCAAGCCACCGCAAACACTGATGGTTTGCCCTGTGATGTAATTACCCATATCGCATGCCAAAAAAAGTGCCGTGTTGGCAATGTCTTCTGCACTAGCAAATCTGCCAAGCGGTATATAACCTTTGTATTTATCAGATGCTTCGCCTTCTTTTAAGTAACTAGTCATGTCTGTTTCTACAAAGCCAGGTGCTATGGCGTTGCAACGGATGTTTCTGCTGCCAATTTCTTTTGCTATACTTTTCGTAAAGCCTATAATGCCTGCTTTACTTGCAGCATAACTGCTTTGGCCTGCGTTTCCTATTTCGCCAATAATGCTGCTCATGTTAATGATGCTGCCGCATCGAGCTTTCATCATAGGTTTTATTACCTGCTTGGTAATAT
>JBJXGJ010000227.1:0-16356 GCA_046153805.1 Ferruginibacter sp.
TAAAAATATTTTTGAAGCTTGGAATGTAGCTCCATTATTTATGCTGTATTGGTAAGGTGCAGTGCCGCCAACTGCAGTAACCGTTATGCTGCCATTGTTTGCGCCATTGCAAAGTACAGGCGTGGTAGCAGTTGTAAAAGCTACTATTGCAGGTTGAGCAACCACCACCGTTTGTGTGGTAGTGCAATTATTTGCATCTTTTACTACCACTTGGTAACTACCCGCCAATTGTCCTAAAAATATATTTGAAACTTGAAATGTAGATCCATTATTGATGCTGTATTGGTAAGGTGCAACGCCGCCAACCGCAGTAACGGTAATGCTTCCATTGTTTGCAGCATTGCAAAGCGCAGGCGTGGTGGCTGTTGTAAAAGTCACTATTGCAGGTTGAGCAACCACCGCCGTTTGTGTGGTAGAGCAATTATTAACATCTTTTACCACCACTTGGTAACTACCAGCTGACAAGTTTGAAAATACATTAGAAGTTTGAAATGTTGATCCATTATTGATGCTGTATTGGTAAGGTGCAACGCCGCCAACCGCAGTAACGGTAATGCTTCCATTGTTTGCAGCATTGCAAAGCGCAGGAGCAATTGAATAAGTGAAATTTACAGTATTGACCAAAATAGTTGCTAAGCTATTGTCAGAAAGGCAAGGAGAAGTTCCGGTGAGGGAATAAGTAAAAGTAGAATTGGTAGTTGTAATATCAGGAGTAAACGTACCTGCGACTGCATTAAATACGCCACCAGTACCCGAGCTGCGAGTCCAAACACCGCCAGCATCTTCACCTGTAATTATACTAAATAAATTAATAGTAGAAGTAGAGGAGCTACATATAGAAAGGGAGCCATCTGCGCCAGCATTTGGTTGTCGTAATACATTTATATTTACCTCATCAATTTTAATACAACTGCCATTTGCTATTGTCCAGCTAAATACATTTGTACCAATGCTAAGACCAGAAACGGAAGTTGTAGGAGAATTGGGATTTGAAAAAGTGCCAGAACCACTTACCAAAGACCATGATCCAGTGCCAACTGCAGGGGTATTGCCGTTTAATGAAGTGCTCGTAAGGCATATAGTTTGATCTGCCCCAGCATTTGGTATTGAAGTGAAATCTGTTACCGTTACAGATTTTGTATCTGTACAATTTAGTGTAGTATTTGTAACAGTAAGTGTGTAGGTACCCGTAGCGTTCACAACTATTGAATTAGTGCCCTGCCCCGACACAATATTGCCACCTGAAGTTGCCCATGTGTATGTAATTGAAGGACCAGCAGAAGAAGCCGAACCATTCAATACAAGGTTAGCACATTGAAAAGTAGCTGGAGCCGCAATTGCAGCAATAATTGGAATAACACCAGCGTCAACAGCATCCAAAAAATTACCTACTCCAAGGTCTCCTGTAGCTGTAGAAACTGCCTCAAAACGCAATTGGTAAGTTCCAACAACACCGGTTGTATATGGTATGCTATTAAACACCCACGCAGTATTACCGGCAGAAAAAGTGCCTAGTGTTGTAAATGGACCACCTACTCGCCCTACTTGTACCCGCATAACGTCTGTACCAGCTCTACCCCTGTGTGCAAAGCTAACTGTGGCGGAGATATTTGCAGAGGGCGTGGTAAAAGTTTTTATAAGTGTACTTGCTGTAGTACCATTTAATTCTACAAATTGATATCCTTCATAAGCTGGAACTCCAGAAAAACCTGAGCTCCATACTTCAATAATATTATCGGGTGAGGTGGTGGACCAGTTTGGTACCAACGATTCGTCTAAAAACTGATAAGTCCCCAGTGGCAAAACTGGAGTTTCAAAACCATTATTCAAACCTATTGGGCAGGTTTGGGCTTTTAAAATATTTAAACTGAAAATAAAAAATAGTAAGTTTAATAATAGTAAATATTTTTTCATTTGTAGAGCGTTAATTTGTTTAATGATCATTATAGACCAAACCGTTGTTGGCTCGAACTGCCTGGTTTTAATACTTTCTGTTTTGAAGTCAACTATACTTTTAAGTGTAAATTCTCTGACAGAACTGCATCGCTGTTTGCAAATGCTTTTGCTTGACTTATGATAGCTAGGTTTAAATTACTAAGTTAAGGTAATTAAATACAAATCAATATTTTTGTTTATTATTTTTTGCTTGTTTTATTTTTGATTTCAGTTAGTTCTAAAACAACTTTTGGAGTAACTGGCTGCCGTTGCTTTATTATTAACAAGATAAGATTTACGCCAAAGGAATTCTATCAAAAAAGTATGTTTCCCGTACTAGTAGTCAACGACACTTTTTTTTCTTACAGCACTAACCAAAATTTGAATGCCCTTATAAAAGACGGCGAATTACTTGGGTATAATATTCATTCATAGTCAGGGCATGGTAAAGATACATTTACCTACAGGCAACCCATCCCAAGTGCCTTAGATGCCACTATAAAAAGAAATGCAGATGTCGCACGGCTTTACACAGATTCTGCACGCAAAACTATTTTGCCTTGCAGCACGCCCTCCCTCCCCTAAAAGACTCTCTAAGCACTTTTGATTTTTTAGAGATAAAAAAATATAGAAAAACGCTCATCAACCATCCTTAAAATATTAAATATTTTAGGAAATGGAAAGTAGAAACAGCTATTGGTGGCGGCCTTGTGTTGGTACAAAATGGCGCGGTGGCGGTTAATAACATCGAAGAATAAAGGTTTACAGGAAAAGCAATAAATGATAAACATCCCAGAACTTCTATAGGTTACACAAAAAGGGGCAAGCCAATTGTTTTGGTGATATAAGGGCGATCTGCAGATGCCGCAGGTGCAACCCTTATGCAGGAAGCTCAGCTACTAAAAGAACTCAGTTGCATTAAAGCCTTAAACCTTGATGGTGGCGGCAGTAGCTGTATGCTTATAAACGAAATGGAAACAATACAACCAAGCGATAAAGAAGGTGAAAGGCCTGTGCCGGGTGTTTCTATCATAAGAACGAAGTAAAAACTACAGGCACAATAAATGCAACATGCACTTACATTTTCACTTACATTGTCCTTTTCATTTTATCGTTCCTGTCTTCTGTATTTTATTTGTTGTTACACATTGAACAACTGATTATTGCTAAAATTATAAAATTTTAAGCCCCAACTTTGCAAAAAAAATTACGCGGCTCTATTCTCCAAGTAAGCCAATAAATTCCGCCTCGCATTGTTTTTTAACCTTCTTCTATAAAAACCTGCCCAGCCAAAAAGCTTACCTGAGATGCCTATTGCCTGAGCGCTCCATTTCTGCAAACTCCATCCGTCACTGTGTTCTATAACTAATCCGTTTTCTACCCTCATGTGCGCCTTGCACATATTTACAACCGGCCTACCAGTTTTTGAAAAAGTATAAGTGGCTGTCCAGTTGCAGGTGTAATAACCGTCGTCTAAGCTTTTTATATTATCAAAAGTCAGCGAAAAATTTTTAGCATTTTTACATAACATTTCCCACATTGCTCTTGCCTCATCGCCCCGCAGCAGTTCAAACATAGGATCGTAAAAAGCAATATCATCGCTGTAACACGCATTCATTTCATCAGCATCCAGTTTTTGAAACGCTGTAAAAAAGCGCTCTATCAGTCTTTCATCATTATTCATGGTAAAACAAATTTTGTTTCATTAAATTTATGGTTCAACATAAATTTCCACAATGTACAAATTAGTACCAATAGCAGTATTTGTTCTGTTTTCATTTTACGCCAATGCGCAAGAAATAAATGAAAAATATTTTAAAGAAAATTACACTAAAAAAGAAGTTTACATCACCATGCGGGATGGTGTAAAACTTTTTACATCATTCTATATTCCAAACGATAAAAATGAAAAGCATCCATTTTTACTTACACGTACCCCCTATTCTTGTACTCCTTATGGCGAAACAAATTATGCCACTATTTATAACAGCTACAAAAAAGCCTACATTAAAGAAAATTACATTTTTGTATTGCAGGATGTGCGTGGGCGTTACATGAGCGAAGGCGAATTTGAAGATGTACGCCCTTTTAATAAGACTAAAAAGGGAAAGGAAATTGATGAAGCCAGTGATACCTACGACGCTATTGACTGGATGGTAAAAAACATAGATAACAACAATGGAAATGTGGGTGTATATGGAACATCTTACCCAGGCTTTTATTCAACCGAAGCAGCATTAAGCAACCATCCTGCATTAAAAGCTGTATCGCCGCAGGCACCGGTTACTGATTGGTTTATTGGCGATGACTTTCACCACAACGGGGCATTTTTTGCCATGGATGGTTTTTCGTTTTACCCAACTTTTGGTAAACCACACCCCAAGCCAACACAGAATTACGGCGAAGGTTTTACAACTTCCGTAAAAGACAATTACAAATTTTACTTAGAGCAGGGCACGCCAAAAAATCTTGATCGTTTAATAGGCGACAGCATAAAATTTTGGCACCAAATGTATGAGCACCCAAACTACGATGCATGGTGGCAGGCTCGCAATGCAAGAGTTGGGTTATACAACGTAAAACCGGCCATGCTTTGGGTAGGTGGCTTGTTTGATGCTGAGGACTGTTGGGGTGCGTGGAATGCCTACAAAGCGACAGAAAAGCAAAGTCCACAAACCAATTCAAGCATCGTAATGGGCCCTTGGTACCATGGCCAGTGGAGCGGCGAGGGAAGTTTTTTAGGCAATGCAAGATTTGCGAGTAACACATCAGAATATTATCAACAAAATATTGAAGTACCTTTTTTTAATTATCATTTAAAAGGTAAAGGAATCGTAAACGAAATAGCCGAAGCTAATATTTTCTTTACAGGAGAAAATAATTGGAAAAAATTAAAGCAATGGCCGCCCGCAGAAGTTGAAAATAAAAGTATGTTTATTGGGGCTGATGGAAGGTTATCTTTTACCCAAACCAATAGTGGTAGCACTTTTACCGAATATGTAAGCGACCCTGCACACCCGGTACCTTATATAGAAGAAATACACAACAGCCGCACCAGGGAATACATGACGGATGACCAACGTTTTGCTGAACGAAGGGCAGATGTACTCACTTTTAAAACTGATATACTAGAGAACGATTTAACCATTGCAGGTGCAGTAATGGCAGAAATTGCAACAGCCATTTCTACAACAGATGCAGATTTTGTCGTAAAAATAATAGATGTTTTTCCAGATGATTTTGTTTACCCCGATGGTACTAAAGGAAACGGAAAAGAATACCCAATGGGCGGATACGAAATGCTTGTACGTGGTGAAATTATGAGAGGAAAATACCGCAACAGTTTTGAAAAACCAGAAGCTTTTACACCAAATAAAATTGCTAAAGTAAAGTACGAACTGCCCGATATTGCCCATACTTTTAAAAAAGGGCACCGACTAATGATTCAGATACAAAGCAGTTGGTTTCCGCTTGCAGACCGCAACCCGCAACAGTTTATGAACATTTACAAGGCAGATGAAAAGGACTACAAAAAAGCAACGATTAAGATCTATCACAGCGGTATTAATCAAACAAAATTTGTATTGCCAGTTTTAAAAAATTAATATGAAGAAATTATTTTTAGGGCTAGGTATGTGTTGTACGCTTACAATAAATGCCCAAACCAAACCCAATTTTGTAAGAGAAAACTATACAAAAATTGATACCAATATCGTAATGAGAGACGGTATAAAATTAAAGACCATCATTTATATTCCAAAAGATGAAACGGAAAAATATCCCTTTTTAATAGAGCGCACCCCCTATTCTTCCGCTCCTTATGGCGATTCTATTTTTGCTGGCAGAATAGGGCCAAACACAAACTTAATGAGGGAGAAATATATTTTTGTGTACCAAGATGTGCGTGGTCGTTACATGAGTGAAGGAATAAATTTGGAAGTAACACCATACATCGAAAATAAAAAAACAAATAAAGATGTAGATGAAAACAGCGATACGTATGACGCCGTTGAATGGTTGGTAAAAAATATTAAAAACAACAATGGCAGAGCAGGGTTATATGGTATTTCATATCCGGGTTTTTATGCCACAGCCAGTTTGCCCAATGCGCACCCGGCAATAAAAGCTGTGAGCCCACAAGCACCGGTAACAGATGAATTTATAGGCGACGATGCCAACCACAACGGCGCATTTTTCTTGCTCGATAATTTTAGTTTTATGAACTATTATGGTAAAGAAAGAAACGGTCCTGTTGCAGATTATGGCGCACAAATGTTTGAATACAAATCAAAAGATGCCTATGACTTTTTCTTAAAACTTGGCCCGATAAAAAACACACAGTCTGCAAAATATTTTAACAACAGAAGTGCTATTTGGAATGAATATTTGCAGCATGACACTTACGATGATTATTGGAAAGCAAGAAACATCCGACCTCACTTACAATACATTAAGCCTGCTGTAATGGTGGTGGGTGGATGGTTTGATGCAGAAGATTTGTATGGTGCATTAAACACTTACATGGCTATTGAAAAACAAAACAAGATTAATAAAAATTATCTCGTAATGGGACCATGGACGCATGGCGCATGGGCCGGTGGCAACTGGAATAAATTTACCACGCATGATTTTGGCGCCAACACCAATAAATATTATCAGGACAGTTTAGAAACGCTGTTCTTTAATTTTTACTTAAAAGACAAAGGCACATTTAACGCAGCAGAAGCTACCGTCTTTGAAACCGGTACCAACCAATGGAAGTCTTACAATGTTTGGCCTCCAAAAGAAGTTGTGGCTACCAACTTTTTTTTACAGGCTGGTAAACTACTTTCTACAAAAAAAGGAAGAGCTACAAAAGAGTTTGATGAATACGTAAGTGATCCGGCAAACCCGGTACCTTACACTAAAGCTGCACAGGGAGAGCGAAACAATGGATATATGGGCGAAGACCAGCGTTTCGCATCTGAAAGGAATGATGTATTATATTATGTATCTGATACCCTAAAAGAAGATATAACCCTTGCAGGAAAAATAATTGCAGACCTAGAGGTTTCTTTATCAGCCACCGATGCTGACTTCGTAGTAAAACTGATTGACGTATTACCTGCAAATGAACCAACACCAGCAACTGCCGCAAAGGGAACAGTAATGGCAGGATTGCAACGGCTTGTGAGGGCAGAAGTTTTTCGGGGGAAATTCAGAGAAAGTTTTATCACTCCTAAACCATTTGTTCCAAATAAAATCACAAATGTAAAATTCGATTTAAATGATGTGGCACATACCTTTAAAAAGGGGCATAAAATAATGGTACAAATACAGAGTAGCTGGTTTCCGTTGGTTGATAGAAACCCTCAAAAATTTATGCGCATTCCTGATGCAACTGAAAGTGATTTTCAAAAAGCAACCATACATATTTACCATAACAGTAAAATTGTATTGCCGGTATTAAGCAAATAATTATGGGAAAAAGTTTAGTGAGAAAAAAACTGTTTCAATCAGTAAAAGTATTAATTGCCGCTGCACAGCAAAATGTGGTGCGTAACGTAAACACTACCATGCTGCTTACTTATTTTGAAATAGGTAGAATGATTGTTGACGACAAAAAGCAAGGAAATGAAAGGGCTTTGTATGCAGACGAAACGTTGAAAAATTTAAGTGTTGATCTTACTCAAGAATTTGGAAGAGGGTATTCAAAATCTAACTTAGAGTATATGGCACTGTTTTATGAAATTTATCAGTATAGAATTACCCCAATTGCCCAGACAGTGTCTGGGCAATTCAAAAATAAAGTACAAAAACCAATTGCCCAGACAGTGTCTGGGCAATTCAAAAACGATTTACCATCTAAGAAAACATCGTCTCAAAATTCATTTCTTTTTGACCTTACATGGTCGCATTATGTACAACTTATCAAAATAAAAAATGAAGATGAAAGAAATTTTTATGAAATAGAATCGCAGGTAAATAACTGGACAGTAAGAGAATTACAAAGGCAATATAATACTTCTGTTTATGAAAGAATAGCCTTAAGTAAAAATAAAAACAAAGTAAAACAATTATCAAAGAAAGGGCAGATTGTATCACAAACTACCGATGCATTAAAGAGCCATTATGTGCTGGAGTTTTTAGGCTTAAAAGAAGAAGAAACATATACAGAAAACGATTTGGAAACAGCCATCATAAATAAGCTGGAGCATTTTATGCTAGAGCTGGGTAAAGGCTTTTTATTTGAAGGAAGACAGCGACGTTTCACTTTTGAAGGAGACAGCTTTTTTGTTGACTTGGTATTTTACAACCGGTTACTAAAATGTTTTGTGATATTCGATCTGAAAATTGGCAAACTTACCCACCAGGATATTGGGCAAATGCAGATGTATGTAAATTATTACGATCGTAAAGTAAAGCAACCCAAAGAAAATAAAACCATCGGCATTATTCTTTGTAAAGAAGAAAATAAAACAGTTATCGAATTTACTTTGCCCGAAAAAAACAAGCAAATATTTGCAAAAGAATACAAAGCAATACTTCCTACAAAAGCGGAGCTTGCCAAACAACTACTTTAAAACCTACCATGAAAAAAATACTCTTTTTAATATTAATGATTATTGATTTGAAAATATTTGCTCAGGTAAATATTGTACCAATACCTGTAAATGCTTCAATACAGGGAAATGTTACAGCAAAATTTACAATTAGCAATAAAACAATCATTTCTTACAATGATGCATCTCTGAAAAAAGATGTTATCTATTTTATCAAAAAACTACAATCTGATTATGGGATCACTTTGTCTTCAAAATTTGAAAAATTAGATTTTGAAAAAGAACAAAATATCCCCATAAATACTATTGCAGTTACGCTGTTATCAAATAGCTATCAAAATGACGAGGGAAAAGAATATTATCGTATTTTTAGTGGTACTTACAGCATGCAAATAATGGTGAATGCCTCAGAAGGTTTTTTTCATGCAACACAAACAATACTTCAATTATTAAAAAGAACTACGAGTCAAACCATAGAGCTTCCAATTGTATCAATAAAAGATTACCCCCGCTTTGCCTATCGTGGAATGCACCTTGATGTGAGCCGTCATTTCTTCCCGGTTAGTTATATAAAAAAATACCTAGACTATTTGGCCTATTACAAATTCAATACTTTTCACTGGCATTTAACAGACGACCAAGGCTGGAGAATTGAGATAAAAAAATATCCATTGCTTACCCAGATTGGTGGTTATAGAAACGGAACCATCATAGACCGTTTTCCCGGCAAGGGCAATGACAGCATTCGTTATGGTGGCTTTTACACACAGCAGCAAATAAAAGAAATTGTACAGTATGCAGCGGACAGATACATTACTGTGATACCCGAAATTGAAATGCCCGGCCATGCATCCGCCGCTATTGCCGCCTACCCACAGCTAAGTTGTTTCCCTGAAGAAAATACAGAAATAGATTCAACAACGGCATGGGCTGGTAGCCGACAAGGCAAACAGGTACAGCAAACCTGGGGCGTTTTTAATGATGTATTTGTACCAACAGATTACACTTTTAATTTTATTGAAAATGTATTGGATGAAGTAATGCCATTGTTTCCTTCAACATACATACACATCGGCGGAGATGAATGCCCAAAGGAAAATTGGAAACGATCGCCCTTTTGCCAGCAACTAATAAAAAGCAATAACTTAAAAGACGAACATGGTTTGCAGAGTTATTTTATACAACGCATAGAAAAATATGTAAACAGCAAAGGCAAAAAAATAATTGGTTGGGATGAAATTTTAGAAGGTGGTCTTGCGCCCAATGCAGCCGTTATGAGCTGGCGTGGCATAGAAGGTGGGATAGCAGCAGCAAAGGAAAATCATGATGTAGTAATGACACCCGGCAGCCACTGCTATTTTGACCATTCACAAAGCAGCAATGAAGACAGCGTAACCATTGGGGGTTACCTTCCATTAGAAAAAGTGTACAGCTACGAACCTATACCAGCTGTATTGACACACAAAGAAGCTACCCATATACTTGGCGCACAAGCAAACGTGTGGACGGAATATATAACCAACGAAAAGAAACTTGAGTACATGATCTTCCCTCGCATGGCAGCATTGGCCGAGGTATTGTGGAGTAAAAAAGAAAGCAGAAACTGGAGCGATTTTGAAAGACGATTGCCTACCGTTTTTGAAACCTATAAAAAATGGAAGGTAAATTTTAGTCAGGCTTATTTTGAACCGACGATTGTTGTTTCACCCACAAAAAACAAGGAAGGCCTCCAAATAACAGTGAACAGCAAAATGAAAAAGCTGATGTACTATTTTGGCAATAAAACAAAAAGCGAGTTTAAACTTTTTACAGATTCAATATCGGCAACAATTAATGAATCGGGCGAATATGGTGTAAGATTGTTGGGCGACGTTCACACCGGCGAAGCAGGTGAAAAATGGGGCAGCGTTTCTTTATCCCCTTATCAATATCTTTTTAAAACAGATCTTAGTATTTCAGTAAACAAATCAACCGGCAAAAAAGTCACATTAGTAACTGAGCCATCAGCAGCCTACCCAGGCAATGGCGCTTTCACGTTGGTAGATGGATTGCAGAATACCAAAGCCCTCGCAAGGTCCGGAGAATTCTTAGGCTTTAATGGAAAAGATCTTGAGGCTGTTGTTGACCTTGGCAAACTTACTGAAATAAAAGAAATAAGGCTACATATTTTTGCTAGGCCTGCCAGTTGGATTTATCCGCCAAAGCAAAATGCTGTGATGATTTTAGTTAGTAATGATGGAGTAAATTTTTCTAAACCAGAACCGCAAAAAGTGCAACAGGAAGGAACAACGAATGTGCTTTTTAAAATAGTGATGAAGGAACAATCGTTTGTGCAAACCCGTTACATTAAAATTATTGCTGAAAATTACGGTATTATCCCATCGGGCAACCCGGGTGCTGGTAATCCTGCATGGTTGTTTGTGGATGAGATAGAAGTTCTTTAAATCGCGAGGGCTTTCAACAATTGACTTTATTGAAACATTTTGGGCGGGGTTACGCTGCATCATGTCTGCGAGTCCGCCAATCATACAGTTGTAGGCAATTTTTTGAGCAACTCGCAGTCTAAATAAAAATATCATGACCAGACGAATAATACTTTTTAGCTTTTTTATTTCCTTTTTGCCAGCAGCCTCTTATTCACAAACGAGATATGCGTGTTTTGAAAATGAAAAGAATAAGAATTTGAAAATTTCTGTTTCTTTTAATAAAGACAATAAAGCATTGTTTGTAAAATATGGTGGCCAAAAAGATTCAATTCGCATATATTATTCTAAAATAGTCAAATCAAAAAACGACGGAATTCCAGCGTATTATTGGGCCAAGACTTATTTGGAAAAAATAAACGGAATGATAACAGGAGAATACACTTTTACCAATGCAGGAACTTATCAATTAGACGTCACATATTCACGCAAACGAGACAACAAGGACTTCTACTTTTCGATAATTGAAGGCACGCAAGGTAATGATGATCCGCCGTTTCGACTAAATCCTTGCTTTTAAATGTTTTGAGCAATACTGCCTACAACGATGGCGCTTTGTGGCAGGATTAAGCTTGGGGCTATATGGTGGTAAGAACGGCACAACAATATTATCTGAAATTATTAGTGTTTTGGCTTTATGAAACGATTCGTTATCCAACACCATAATTTTCAGTTCATCGAGTTCTTCTTTTGCCGTTTGGTTTAGAAATATCTGAAAAGTTTCTGTATTGCATTTAGGCAGTTCCATCATAAAATCATTTTCTAAAATAGGCGAAAATACACCCAATAAATAGGTTGACTGAAATACTTGCTGGTAAGGGCAAATTGGTTTTACACCTTTGGCCGTAAGTGCTTTGCCATTTTTTGCAAACAACCCTAAACGACTTTCATCTTGGAAATATAGGTTTACTGTTTTAAATTTTTGTTGATAATTTTCGCTTATTTTTTTACACGCTTGACTAAAGTTTTTTTAAAAGTGGCATCAGCTTCTTCGTCCTTTTTTACACGGCTTTTACAGGCTACTTTTACCTTTGATTGAAAGTGGCGGTAAGAATATTTTAAAACCGTATTGTATTTAGGGTTTGCTCAACAACTCATTTTAATAAGTTTTGAACTTAAAAATGGCAAAATTTACGGATGTGGGATAAATTAAGTG
The DNA here is from genome assembly GCA_046153805.1 of Ferruginibacter sp. GTDB lineage: Bacteria > Bacteroidota > Bacteroidia > Chitinophagales > Chitinophagaceae > Ferruginibacter. The sequence continues at coordinate 12,117 of JBJXGJ010000227.1, forward strand.
CAAGGATATTTTGATATAATGCTCAAAAACCTTTGCGCCATTTTGATATAAAATTTTTTCCCAAAAAATACAGTCTACATTCTGTGCTATTTCAAATAAAAATGACATAATTAGGTTAAAAAAAGTTGATTTTAGGCAAAAAAATTATTTTTTGAAATTTTAACTGAGTTGTTGAGCAGACCCTAATTAATTATTTACATTTATCTAAATCGTTGACTTACAAATAGTTGGTCGTTTTTTGGCAGGTGCTAGTTACAAAAAAGAGGCTGTATCACAACCTCTCTTTTTTATTACGTTTTATTTTGCTTATTCCTTTATTGTGCTAGTGAAATCCTCACCTGCACGCCTGCTCTCGTATTGGTTGTGGGTGCACTGGATGATATGTAAGGTTTTACTTTACGTTGATCGAAATAGAATTTAAGGTTTATCCGGTTGTTTAAGAAATAATCTACGGTAGGTGTAATCGTAATTTCCCTGCTGCCACCTGTTGCAAAATTATTATCCTGGTCAAGTCTGCTGTTGGCAGTTACATTATCCCTCACCCGATAATCTATTCTAAAGTTTATTTCATTTTCCAGCTTTTTGCCACCGCCTAAAAACTTAGGTAATTTTAAACCACCAAGCAACTTCAAACCTTTTTTACGATAGCCCGCACCAATGCTAAACTCCGTACTGCGCTGCTCACTTAGTTGGTAATCATATAAACTCAAACTAAGTGTTCTTGATTTTGCATATTCAAATTTTGCCTGAAATTGATTTGTAAACTGCATATCAAAACCAAGCAATGGCGAAAACTGTTCCTGTATACTTACATTAGGCACCAAAAAGAATGGTATATATGCTTTGGAAACGGTATCGAAGAAAGATGGATACCCAAATCTTGATACATCTTGATAAAGCAATGCAGATGTAAAGCCATTCATACTTAAACTTCCATTGTAGGCATGAGATACATTAAAACTGTTGAAAATTTTATCAAGCCCTTTAATCTTTGTTAACCCATTGTAATTAATATTCCAGTTTGGCTTGGGTATAATTCCTTTAAATGGATTTGATTTTGTACGGCTATCTGTTTGTTTTATCAGCGATACTTTTTCAGGATCCTGACCTGTATATGCTGCAATAAAAGAAGGTATCAAAACGTCTACCGCATATTTACCATAACCATAATAATAGCCATCAGGCTGCACACCGCCATTAGCCTGTTGCTGTGTGTATGGGTTTAACTTACCCAGCCTGCGAGATAACACAGCCCGGTTACCTTCAAATGTTTTAAAGGTTTGTGTTACCTTGTTGGGATCAAACTTACCAAACAGTGTTTTAAATGCTATATAACTTACATCGAACCCTCCTGTAGAGTAAGGTGTAAGGTGCATAAATTTTTGGTTTGTGCCGCCAGATGTATCTATAAACCGGAAGGTTTCAGAATAATCTTTTGTAAACGATTTTTTAATATTAACGGTGATATTTAAATCTCTCACAGGCTCCAAGGTGGCACTTGCTGTAATGGTCTGGTCAAAATGCTGTTGAAAAAGATAATTAAAACTTGAGTCTTTTGTTATAAGACCACTCGCCGCCTTTCTGTTTAACCAGTTACTATCCACCTGCTTTCCAAATACAAAATCTAAACCAGGTGCCATGCTTTTAAAATTCTGTCCTAGGTATTGCGTGCTGTCCGTATAACCCGGCAATCTGGTGGTACCCACTTCACCTACGGATACGTTTACCTGTTTTAAACTGGTAAATAATTTTCCAATTACTTTAAGTGGCGTATTTACGTAAGGCAACGCCGTTTTGTCTAAAATTTTACGAGTGCGTAATACTCTTTTTCCAAATTTGTTGGTAACGCTATCCGTTATTTTAGTGTACCTGTTTTGCCACCTTATTTTATCTTCCTTGTTGCTGGGTACATCCAATTGCCTTAAAAACTTAGATTTTTGGTAAAGTCGGTTAAAATCCATTTGTACAGTACCTTCTTTCTGCTGCCCGTTTTCTAAGAAATTACCCAGATTAACTGCAAGTCTGCTTGCACCAATCCATCGGTAACTTGCCCGATATGTTACATTGGCCGTGACAAAATCCAATACAGGTATTTTACTTAGTGGCAAAGAGTAAGACAGCGATGTTGTTTGATTAAACAATGTGTTACGACCACCCTTCAACAAATTTGTGAGTAAGGTATCTTTCTTTGCTTTTGTATCTATTCTCCCTGCCGGTTCATCTATTCGTGAATTATTTGTTGCTAAATAATCAAGTTTAATTGATTTGGTAAAATTCCATTGTAACACATAATCTCTTTGAAAAATAAAATACTTATCATAGGTTTCAGGGGTTTGGTATTTATCGCCACCCAGGCTTCGTGGTTTAATAACACCGAACTGCCGTTGTAGATCTGCCCTAAAACTTAACTGAGATGGAATGAAATTAAAATTAAAATCTTTTACCACATCAAACCACTTTGTTTTTGTTTTCTTAAACAAGGCTTTAAATGGCGTAATATATTTTGGTTGTGGTGCAAAATTATAACCGAGGGCACCTCTGTGTCTCGTTACATCATTATATTCAATTAGTGGGTTGTAACTGCTTGTTTTAATATAAGAATAGCTCACATCTACATTAGATATATCGTAGATCTTAGGCTTCTTCGACCCATTTCTTAATCTTCTAACATTTGTAAAATTTACCGTTTTAATAGAGGTAAAATCTACCGCTGTTTTACGGATAGAATCTTTCTGGTTTGCGGGTACGGCATTTAATTTATCTTTTAACTTAATATCGAGGTCATAAGGATCGTACTCGGGCTTGCTCACAGACTGCGAATAACTGGCAAATACTGGGATAGACATTGAAGCATTCTTTGGAAGTACCTTACCAAGTTCTAAATTGGCTGCCACATCAAACTGATAAAAATTATCTCTGTAGCGCTCGTTTACTCTTTGCTCCAGTGTACCAAAACCCTGTGTATGCATATTACCTGAAAGTGATAATGTACCAAGATCGGCAAGCGTAAAATCTATCCTTGCCAAAGCTGCGTAACCCCCCTTTTCATCAAGAGAAGAGAGCCTTAATTCATTCACCCACATTTCACCGGAAGCTACAAGGGATGTTTTTGTATTTTCAACACCTATCAGAATTCCCTTCACCTCACCCAAATTCGGATTCCCTATAACTGAGTAAGTCTGACCATTACTTTGCAACTGCGGAAAAATTTTATTTAAAGGCGTGCTGCTCAGATTTCTTGCCTGTTTTAACTTTGTAAGTGCTGTCAAATCAAGATCAAGAGAGTTCTGCGGGTTCCACAACGAATCGTTATAGGCCTGAGAATTTGGGCCTAATTTTGTTGCATCCAGTTTGGTATTTACTAACGGAATTCTTATTTCGTAGTAATTGTTTACAAAATCTGCCCCAAGCCTAAACACCGCTGTAAGGTCTTTGTCTCTAATAGCAGGGTTAGCAGTACGAGATTGCTCAGCGTGAATATACATAGACAATTTCTTAAACTGCCGAAGGTCTTTGTTTGTAAATGTTTGAAACACGCCTTTTGCATCTCCTCTTTTTAAATCGCTAAACTGGAGCGTCATTGACTGTTCATTCTGTAAAAGATTTACACCGTTGTTGCTCAAAGTTTGCTGGCGCTGTATATCTCTTGGTGTGCGGTAGGGCAAAGGCAACCTAGTGTCGTTTTCTTCAATGTTTACCGCCCCCACATTAAAAGCAGAATTTGTAGCCACGTTAAACATGCCCGTCGTGTCAATTTGAAATTTAAATCTTCTCCAGATGTTTCTTGCAAGTTGCAATTGTGCGAACCGTACAACTGCAGTGTCATCAAAATCTGTCATAAACATTCTTATAAATCTGATGGATTTAAAATCTTGAATGCCTCCTATTTTCTTATCGTAGCTGTTTACAGGTATGCGCAACTGGTAAAATGTTTCGTTTCTGGTTGTACCATTTGGCAACGTTACAGGCACAACTTTTTTATCCACAATAAAGTTTTGCCCTATTTGCATTTCGGGCGCAGTAGGTGGTTTAAGATCGACAATATACTGGTAATATTCTTCTGTTTCGTTGAGGGTATTGTCTCTGTTAAAATCTTCTGCATCGGGGTATAAAGTTGCTGCTGAAGTAAATTGCCCACCGTTATCAATTGGTGAGTTTCCTTCGGGAGAATTGTAGTTTTTGTACCTTGCCAAAATGCCGTCGTTTGCACTAAAGCCTCCATTTCTGTAATGTCTATAAT
>JBJXGJ010000229.1:0-22912 GCA_046153805.1 Ferruginibacter sp.
AAGGTTTCGATAGATTCTGTTGCAGGTGTTTGTGTAAAAAAACTTCCTGGCGAAATTACAATATGGCCGGTATACATAATACGGGAAGTAATTTCTTTATCACCAATATTATGATATGATCTTAAAAGACCGTCGCATAAAAACCATAAGTTTTTGCAAATGTCTTTCTCATGCAACAATACCTTGCTTTTTTTTACTTCTTCAGTTTTAAAACACTTTGCCAATGTAGATTCAAGTTCTGTACTAATGGGTTGTATACCATTTAAAAATTGTATTAAAGAAGCTAATAAATTTCGGTTGTTTTGCAAAGATTTGTTTTTCTTAAATCTACTTCATTCTTCTAAAATAAGTGACAAAAAAAGCCACCATCTGGGCAGCTTTTTGTTTTATAGTTTTATCTCGTCTTCTCCATCATCAAAAAACCTGAATTCTGTGAGGCTGTAATTTGAATTAGAAACTACTTTTACTTTCTGTTTATATTTCCAGCTCCACTTCATGCGGCGGCTTGGAAAACCACTGGTTAAGTATGTAAACACAATTGGGTGCACCTGTATGGTAAGTGCCTTGTGTTTTTGTGAAATAAGGTAGTTAAGGTTTTTAGCTATTTCGTCTTCCAAAATTAATGAAGAAGAAATTTTACCGGTGCCGTTACAACTTGGGCAAACCTCACTCGTATTGATATTCATCTCGGGCTTCATACGCTGGCGTGTAACCTGCATAAGCCCAAATTTGGAGATAGGTAACACAGCATGTTTTGCTCTGTCGTGCAGCATAAAACCTTCCATTTCGTCAGAAAGTTTTTTCTTGTTTTCGAGCAATTTCATATCAATAAAATCGATCACAATAATACCACCAAGATCTCTTAAACGAAGTTGTCTCGCTATTTCAGCAGCGGCTTCCAGGTTGGTTTCAAGAGCATTCTGCTCCTGGTTATTGCTTACACTTTTATACCCACTGTTTACATCAATTACATGTAAAGCTTCTGTATGTTCTATAATTAAGTACGCACCACTCGGTAAGTTTACTGTTCTACCAAAAGCAGCTTTTACCTGTTTAGTAATTCCGTATTGGTCAAATATTGGTAAGCTGCTGTTATAATGGGCTATTATATCAGCTTTTTGCGGTGCAATGCGTTGGATATAATTTTTTGTATCTGTAAAGATTGCCTTGTCGTTTACAATGATTTTATTAAAATCTTCGTTGAGCAAATCTCTAAGCATGCTGTTTGTTTTACCTTGCTCGCTTAATATTTTTTGCGGAGGTACAGCGCCTTTCAATGTTTTTTGTATTCCTTTCCAGGTAGCTTCAAGCGCCAAAAGATCTTCGCGTAATTCAGCAGCAGGCATACCTTCTGCCGCTGTACGCACAATAACCCCAAGGTTAAATGGCTTGATAGCTTCAATTATTTTCTGGAGGCGTTTGCGCTCTTCAGAAGAATGTATTTTTCGGGAAACGGCAACGATATTGGTAAAAGGAGTAACAACTACATACCTGCCCGGTAAAGAAATTTCGCAGGTAAGCCTTGGTCCTTTTTGCGCAATTGGTTCTTTTAATATCTGCACCAACACGTTAGGTTTGCCATTAAGTACTTCGGTAATTTTACCTGTTTTTATAATTTCGGGTTCAACTTTAAACTTGCTAAAATCAAAACCTTTTTCATCATGCTCGTTCATGGCAAGATGAGTGAACTTTAATAAAGAACGTACGTATGGGCTTAAATCGGTGTAGTGAAGAAATGCATCTTTTTCAAAGCCTACATCTACAAATGCAGCGTTAAGGCCGGGGATTAATTTCTTAACCTTGCCCAGATAAATATCACCTGCGGCAAAACTTGCATCAGCAAGTTGGCTGTGCAGTTCCACAAGGATTTTGTCTTCAAGCAGGGCAATTTCTGTTCCCTGCTCAGAAGTGTTAATAATAAGCTCTTTTGTCAAAGTGTAAAAGTTTTTAAGACCCTACACGCTTAAGGTATTTATTAAACAGCATACCCTTACGATGAAAACTTTTTAATAATAATAGATGGGTTACGCATTAAAATGCACAACTTTTATAATTGAAAAAAGTTTATATCAACTAAAATATAAACTACGCAAGAAGGTAGTAATAAAACTACCTTCTTGAATAAATTAGGTTTATAGGGAATGAGAATTCCGCTGCCAATCATTAAAAAGAATTACTTCTTCTTATGACGGTTTTTTCTTAAACGTTTTTTACGCTTGTGAGTAGCTATTTTATGACGTTTTCTCTTTTTACCACAAGGCATAATTGATCTTTTTTGTGTTTAATAAATAATTTTTAAATAAATATTGCATTACTACAGTTCGTTATTTCAATGCTTTTATCCTCGCATCTACCTCTTCGGTATAATGAGGATTGTTTATAAGCATCTTGCTCACGCTGTACCATTTTACGGCACTTTCCTTATCACCTTTTCCTGCATACGCATCAGCAAGGTAGGCAACAGCTTCAGGGTTTTGCGGTTGTGCCGTCACAACTTTTTTCAATCTTTCAATTGACTTATCAAACTGTCCTGAAACCAAACCACCAACACCAAGCATCATTTGTGCCTCCATGTTATTTGAATCTTTTCGTACAACTGATAAGAGTTGTTGTATTCCCTGCATCGTTTCCTGTGGGTTTCCACTTCGGCCTTTGCCGTAAATGTAACAACTACCCAATCCTATTTTTAAATCGTTGTTTTCGGGATTCAACTTTAATGCTCTTTCAAACAAATCTATCGCCTCGGTTGTTTCCCAATTTAATTTAGACTCATCTTTTTCTCCTCTGAGATTGTCTAAAAATATTCGGGCTGCAAAGGTGAGGTTTTTTTCTGAATTATCCAACTTAGATCCTTCAGAAGTATAAAAAGCATAAGGTTCAAATACTCTTACAGTGTCTTTCCAAAAGGCTGCAATTGCTTCATGTGCCTTTATTTGTAGCGCAAGCACATCTCCCCTTGTTATACTGTTTTCTAATTTTGATAAGGTAATCTGCTGATTAGGAGTAAGTTTCGATTTTTCTACAGCAATAAATTTTGCCACATCAAACGCCTTGGTATTAGAACTGTCTTTGTTTGCAGCTATAGAATTGCCCTTACTTCCTGTAGTGCGGCCAAATAAAAAAAGTGCAGCAACAAGGAAAATACCCGCTATTACAAGAATAAATTGTTTTTTCAATCTTTAAATTTAAGCAGCGAAGTTACATTAGTCGTCGCTTTCTGCATCAAATTTTGGCTCAACTTTAATGTCAGCATTTTTAATATCGTTCATAAATTCTTTTGCGGGCTTAAACGCTGGTATAAAGTGCTCGGGTATAGCAACTGCTACATTCTTTTTTATATTACGTCCAATTTTGGCAGCACGCTTTTTTACAATAAAACTGCCAAAGCCTCGTACATAAAGATTTTCGCCGGAGGCGAGTGAAGATTTTATTTCTTTAAACATTGTTTCTAAAGTGACAAGTACATCCACTTTAGGTATTCCTGTTTTGTCAGAAATCTTGTTTATAAGATCAGCTTTTCTCATAAAATAAGTATTAGGGATGTAAAGTACAAATATATATTAAATAAAACAAAATATATATTAAGCTAATATAAGAATGATAAAAGAATACTTTTGCTTTTTTAGGCATGAAAATTTCAATTAATAGTAAAATATTTACCCAACAGCTACTGTTGTGGAATAAAAACGCAAACACCAGAGAAATGCCATGGAAAGGTGAAACAGACCCTTACAAAATATGGCTGAGTGAAGTTATTTTACAACAAACAAGGGTTGAACAGGGCACGGCTTATTACCATCGCTTTATTGAAAAATTTCCGACAATAAAACAGCTGGCTATTGCACGTGAGGATGAGGTTTTTAAAATGTGGGAAGGCCTTGGATATTATACCCGATGCAGAAATTTACTTGCCACAGCCAGAATAATTGCCTTTGAAATGGATAGCATTTTTCCAAATGAATATGCTTCCCTTTTAGCTTTAAAAGGAATTGGTCCCTATACTGCCGCCGCAATTGCCTCCTTTGCATTTAACCTTCCACATGCAGTTGTTGATGGCAATGTAACAAGGGTTATTTCCCGCTTTTTTGGTTTACAAACGCCGATTGATACAACTGAAGGAAAGAAAGAGTACGCAAATATTGCGCAAGGTCTTCTATACAAAAAAAGCCCCTGCATCTATAATCAGGCTATGATGGATTTTGGCGCCACAATTTGTAAGCCACAGACGCCACTTTGTCAAATATGCCCCTTACAAAAAAAATGTATAACATTTTTAAAAGAGCTTACGAAAACACTGCCTGTAAAAAGTAAAAAGCTGACACGTCGCACGAGATATTTCTATTATTTAATTATAAATTTTAAGGATAAAATTTATGTAAGAAAAAGAACAGAAAAAGACATCTGGCAAAGTTTATGGGAATTTGTTCTTATAGAAAAGGAGGAAAAATTTACCGTGAACGAATTAATAAGCGACGCAGATTTTTTAAGTTTGTTTGAAGAAAAAGGCTTACAAATTCGTGCCTCACCTTTTTATAAACAACAACTTACACACCAAACAATTGAAGGTGTCTTTTTATTTGTAAAAGCTAGTGCTGCGATTATTGACGATAGATTTACAGCAGTAAAAAAGAGTGATTTAAAATCTCTTGCCTTTCCTCGTTTTATTACGAGATTTTTAGAACTAAAGGACGATTTTAAAATTTTTGAGTGATCAGCCTAATTTGCAAATAAAATGTATCTTTAAAACGGAATGATAAAGTAGTTTTAGTTTAACTGGCTTTATCAATGTTGAACGAAAGGGAATAATTTTTAAACCAACATTATTATGAGAGGAGTAAATAGGGTGATGCTTATTGGTAATTTGGGGAAGGATCCCGACATGCAGTTTTTAGAAGGAAATATCGCTGTAGCTAAATTTTCCCTGGCCACAACCGAGGCCTATAAAGATAGAAGCGGTCGTTTAATTTCTCAAACAGAATGGCACACGATCGTGCTGTGGAGAGGCCTTGCTGAACTTGCCCAGAAGTACCTGCATAAGGGTAGCCTGGTATATGTAGAAGGGCGTTTAAAAACTCGTAGTTGGGAAGATAAAGAGGGGAATAAGAAATTTGCAACGGAGATAGTAGGCGATAATTTAATTATGCTCGATAAAAGAACAGACGGCACAATGCCTGGCGGTATGGACGATCCAGAATTTACTGAGGACGATGTGCCACCGCCAATTGATGAAACAGGAAACGAGCGTTTACCATTTTAAATATTTAGCAGCTCTTTTGATCACTTAAACAAATAGTTTTGGAATATCATTCGGTATTGGCAAATTTTACTTTGCCGTTAATTTTATTGGTAATAGAATTTGCTGTTATCGGCGTACTTGTTTTTACAGCACTTATTTTACTAATTCTTTCTTTTTTAATTGCAGGAAGCGAAGTTGCTTTTTTTTCGCTCAACCAAAAAGATATAAATTCTCTTAAAACCCGCCAACAACCATCTTTTAGGCGTATTGTAACATTGCTGGAGCAGCCAAAAACATTGCTTGCATCTATGCTGATTACGAACAGTCTAGTAAACCTAGGGATCATTCTCATAGCAAATATTTTAATAGACGAATGGCTTTTGGTTTATAATCTTGCTTTGTGGACCCAATTTTTAATAAAAGTGCTGGCAGTAACAATTACGATCTTACTTTTTGTGGAGGTTTTGCCCAAGGTATGGGCCACACACAATAAAATAGGTTTTGCTGCATCTTCTTCGTTGGTGGTAGAAATATTCAATAGCATTTTTTACAGGCTTAGCAAAAGGGTTGTAAAATTTACTGACAGGCTGGAGAAGAAAATATCGCCTGATAAAAGTAATTCACCCGACGCCGGCAGTTTAGACGAGGCCATAGATTTGTTACCTGACAATGAAGCTACGATTGAAGAAAAAAAGATATTAAAAGGAATTAGAAAGTTTGCAGACACGCCTGTGAAACAAATTATGAGAACAAGGCTTGATGTAAGTGGGATTGAATACAACACTGGCTTTAAGGCCCTCATTAGAACCATTGAAGAGCTGCATTATTCAAGACTGCCTGTTTATAAAAATAATTTAGATGAGATAGCTGGTATGCTTCACACAAAAGACCTGCTGCCACACATTGACGAACTTGAAGACTACGACTGGCACTCACTTACTCGCCCTGCGTTTTTTGTACATGAGCAAAAATTGATAGAAGATCTCCTTCAGGAATTCAGGGCAACAAGAATTCATTTTGCCATTGTGGTTGATGAGTTTGGTGGCACATCAGGTATAGTAACACTGGAAGATATTATGGAAGAAATTACCGGTGAAATTAAAGATGAATTTGATGATGAAGAAAGTGTGAATAAAAAAATTGATGATTTTACGTATATATTCGAAGGTAAATTAATGATAAACGATGCCTGTAAAGCAATGGGAATAACCATCGATAGTTTTGATGCCGTTAGGGGAGAAAGTGATTCTGTGGCAGGGCTTGTGTTGGAAATTGCTGGAGAGTTTCCACAGGTGAATGAAGTGCTGCAAAGCGGAATTTATTCTTTTATTCCATTAGAAATTAATAAAAATAGAATAGATAAAGTGAGGGTTGTAATAGAGCCTGCCACTGATGTTTAATTCACTTCTTTTCGTACAAAAAGTAGCCACTAAAACCATGGTTTTTACAAAAATTAAATTATTGCTGTTGCTGATAGTTTTTACGGGTTTTATTGCCTGCAACAGCAATTATACTTCTAAAAAAACAGGGTATTTTAAAATTGATTTACCTAAAAAGCAGTACAGATTATTTAATGATCCTGATTTCCCTTATAGTTTTGAATACCCAGTTTATGCTGATATTGTAAAGGACAGCACTTACTTTGACACCAACCCCGAAAATGATTACTGGCGCAATATTGACTTTAAGGAGCTGAATGCAAAAATATTTTTGAGTTATAAAATTGTTGGCGGGAAAGCACTGTACAAAATAAAACAAGCCAACGGTTCTTATAAAGATTCTGTAGGGATAAATATTTATGATAAAATGATAAATGATGCTTTTAACCTTACCAATAAAAATGATGATGTAGCAACGTCAAAAAAGGACAGTCTCTTTAAAACGGAGAATGGTATTGGTGGGCTTTTATTTAAATTGGGTGGCAATGCGGCTACCCAACGCCAGTTTTTTATGACAGATACAACCAAAAATTTTATAAGGGGCGCATTATATTTCTATTCATCTCCCAATGCAGATTCTGTAAAGCCTGTGGTGGATTTTATACAAGAGGATATAGACCATTTGATAAGTACTTTTAAATGGAAAACGGCCCCCTAAATCCACCAAAGGGGGACATTGGGCCGTAATACTTTTTAGAGAATATCTTCTTACAAGCCTTTTTTAACACGTATTTTTGCAGCAATGATAGCTATTGATAATGTCTTATTAAGTGATCAAATTATAAGAGACCAGTTTGTTTGCGACCTCACGAGTTGCAAAGGTGCATGCTGTGTAGATGGAGATGCAGGCGCACCGCTCGATAAGAAAGAACTCATGAAAATGGATGAGGTATTTGCAGAAGTACTTCCATATTTAAGAAAGGAAGGTGTTGACGAAATAAACAGGCGGGGAAGATATGTGTACGATAAAGAATATGGCTGGGTAACACCAACAATAGACAGCAAAATTTGTGCGTATGGAATAATTGACAATAACGGAATTGTAAAATGCGGAATAGAGCAGGCTTATCTTGATGGAAAAACAAAATGGAAAAAGCCGATAAGTTGTCATCTATTTCCTGTAATTGTAAAAAAGAGTAATGATGGCGTTACAGAATTTGCCAACTACGAACCCAGGCAGGATCATTGTAAAGCCGCCTGCGCGCTGGGTAAAAAACTGAAAGTGCCCGTTTATAAATTTTTAAAAGAACCACTTATCAGAAAATTCGGAGAGGCATTTTACGAGTCACTTGATGCAACTGCATCGCATTTAGAAAGCAAAAAATAATTTCGCATCAGCGATAAAAAAAATATTATGAAACGAGTTATCTGTTTTCCTTCTTCCCTCTTTTGTCTTTTATCTTTCCTTTTTATACTGTCTTCCTGTGCGTTAAAAAAGGCTAAAATTGACAACGACATTAAAAAATATTTCGAAGAAAGAAATGTAGAAGGATGTTTTACCATGATGGACAACAGCAACGGGTCTATTATCGTTCACAACATGGCAATGGATACAACTCGTTATACACCCGCTTCTACATTTAATGTTGTAAACTCTCTTGTTGGGTTGGAAACCGGGAAAATACTCGACGAGAATATGATTATTAAGTGGGATGGCACAAACAGGGCCGAAAGCAGCTGGAACAAAGATTTGAGTATGAAAGAAGCTTTTAAAGTAAGTGCTGTACCCTATTACCAGGAAGTTGCGAGGCGTATAGGAAGAGATACTTTGAGGAGATTTTTAGATTCACTTTCTTATGGCAATAAAGATATAAATGGTCCGATAGATTCTTTCTGGCTGAATAATAAATTGAAAATATCGCCTGATGAACAGATTGGCTTAATGAAAAGATTATACTTCGACCAATTACCTTTTAGAAAAAGCGCACAGCAGACTGTAAGAGATGTAATGTTACAGGAAGATAATACTGCCTATAAATTAAGCTATAAGACAGGTTGGGGTTTTGATGAGCAAAATAATTCCCTTGGATGGGTTGTTGGTTGGATTGAAGAAAATAGGCACGTTTATTTCTTTGCAACATTGTTAAAGTCAAAAGATCGTAATTATGATATGAAAGCGACCCGTTTGGCAGTAACAAAAGACATTTTAAAACATTACGGCTTTTTTGAAGGCAAAAGATAAACAGTTTATTGTTTTTTTAACATGGCCTGCTTTTCCGATCATTAATTTGCAGGATAAGATGATACTTTCTTTTGAATATAAATATTTGCTGTGGTTACTGTTGCTTCTGCCGATTGCACTAGATATATTTTTGTATGCAAAGCAGAAGAAAAAAAATGCCTTTAAAAAAATTGGAGATGAGCGGCTTGTAAAAGAACTTACCGCCAATTATATACCCTCCTCTTTTCCTAAAAAATTTTTATTGTTGTTTTTTGCACTGGCTTTTATATTGTTAAGCCTGGCAAATTTTCGAAGCGCTAGGGGGGTAGAAAAAGTTACCAGAAATGGTATAGATGTAATGATAGCAATAGACGTGAGCAACAGTATGCTTGCGCAAGATGTAACACCAAACAGGCTTGAAAGGGCAAAGCAGTTACTAAATAAGTTGATAGATAAACTTGCCAACGACAGGGTTGGAATAGTTGTGTTTGCCGGCAAAGCATATTTGCAAATGCCTCTTACTGCAGACCATTCTGCAGCAAAGATGTATTTGTCTGCCGCCACACCGCAAACAGTACCTACACAGGGAACAGTAATAAGCGATGCGTTAAAAATGTGCTATGCTTCGTTTAACAGCAAAGAGAAAAAGTACAAGTCGGTTATCTTAATAAGTGATGGAGAAAACCATGAAGAAAATGCACTAGAGACAGCTGAACAAATGGCACAGCAGGGGGTTGTAATTAACGCAGTTGGGATGGGCTCTGCAGAGGGTGCCCCAATTATGGACCCCACAACAAATGAGTTAAAAAAAGATAACCTTGGCAATACCGTTATTACAAAATTAAATGAACAGGCGCTTGGGGATGTTGCCAAAAAAGGGAATGGTAGCTATCGGCTTTTTACAACTACCGATGCTGTTGTAGATGGGCTGTATGAAAGTTTATCGCAAATGGATAAAAGAACTGTGAACGACGAATCTCTTGTAGATTACAAGAGCTGGTTTCAATATTTATTGGGTGCCGCTCTTCTATTTTTGTTATTAGAGTTGTTTGTGGCAGAAGTAAAAAAAATGAAAAAAAGCAAATTGAAATATGCAGTTACTGTTATTTTTATAGGCTGCACTTTATCGGTCGTGGCACAGTCAGAAAATGAAAATATAAAGCTTGGTAATGATGCTTATAAAAAGAATGACTACCAGAATGCATTAAAATATTATAGTATTGCCGCACAAAAAAATGATGCAAATGCAACCGCCAATTATAACCTAGGAAATGCGTTGTATAAAACAGACAAAAAGGAGGAAGCTCTTGCTGCGTACACAAAAGCTGTAGAAGCGATGAATGCTCCATCTGACAAAAGCAATGCAGATTATAACAAAGGCGTAGTACTGCAAAATGATAAGAAACTGGAGGATTGTATTTTAACTTATAAAAATGCTTTAAAGCTCGATCCCAACAATGCAGATGCAAGACACAATTTGCAGATTGCCTTAAAAAAGCAAAAAGAAGAGAAGCAAAAGCAAGATGATCAAGATAAGAAAAATGACAATAATAAGAATAAAAAAGACGACAGCAAAGATAAAAACGATGAGCAACCAAAACCGCAGCAAAGTAATTTAACACAAAAAGATGCAGAGCAAAAACTTCAGGCATTAATGCAAAAGGAAAAAGACTTACAGGATAAGCTACACAAAGTAAATGTAGTATCACCTAATAAACCGGAGAAGGATTGGTAGAATTAAAAACACTTCCTCAACCGCTAAAAAAGGAAATAAGATTAATTATAAAAAACCGAATGTACTTCATTCGGTTTTTTTAGAGACTACCATCTTAAACAACCAATTTTCCGACAAGAATTGCTTGCTTTGGTTAACTTTACACTTTAAATAGAGATTAAAAATGATTTCATATTGCAGTTCATTAACGGAATATAGACGCCTAAAGACCCGAGAAGTAAAAGTAGGAAACCTCACAATTGGCGGTAACAATCCTGTGCGGATACAAACCATGACCACCACGGATACCATGGATACGGCTGCAACTGTGGAGCAAACCATTCGTTGTATAGAAGCGGGTGCAGAGCTTGTTCGTATAACTGCTCCATCAAAAAACGAAGCGGACAATTTACAGAACATAAAAGACGATCTGCACAAACGGGGCTATTTTACGCCGTTGGTTGCAGATATACATTTTACCCCAAACGCAGCAGAAATAGCGGCAAAAATTATAGAGAAAGTAAGGGTTAATCCAGGTAATTATGTAGATAAGAAAAAGTTTGAACAGATTGAATATACAGATGCAGAATACGCTGAAGAGATTGAAAGAATAAGAGAGCGTTTTACGCCACTTGTTTTAATTTGTAAAGAGCATGGAACAGCTATGCGTATCGGTACTAATCACGGTAGCCTGAGCGATAGAATTATGAGCCGTTATGGCGATACCGCAAATGGTATGGTTGAAAGTGCTATGGAGTTTTTAAGAATTGCACGTTCGCTCAATTACCACCAGATTATTCTTAGTATGAAAAGCAGTAACCCACTTGTAATGGTGCAAGCGTACAGACTGCTTATTACACATATGGAGGATGAATTTGGTGAATGTTATCCATTGCACCTTGGCGTAACAGAAGCCGGTGATGGCGAAGATGGAAGAATAAAATCTGCCATAGGAATTGGCAGTTTAATGGAAGATGGAATTGGTGATACAATACGAGTGAGTTTAACTGAAGACCCCGAGTTTGAAATACCGGTATGTAAAGATTTGGTGGAGCGGTATCACATATTAGATGTTAGACATGAGACACAAGAGAACTTAAGGCAAGAATCAAATACTGCCGAGTTAGATGGTTTTAATAAGCCCAATGAGATACAGTCTCAGGATAACCTTGAACCATCAACCATCAACCATCAACCATCCCCTTTTTATTCTCCGTTTAAATATTCTCGCAGAAAAACGACGGCTGTAAAAAATATTGGTGGTAAAAATGTGCCGATAGTAATGGCAGATTTTATGATGGCTAAAACCATTGCTGCTGCAGACTTAGCAGTGATCGGTTACAGATATGATGCGGAAACTGATAAATGGAATATTGCAGATGCAGCTGCAGATTATATCTACACTGCAGACAAAATGATTGATTTTGCATTGCCCGGTACTTTAAATTTTATTTGTAATTATAAAATATGGGAGGTTGCAGAAACGGACGCACAAAAATGTTTCCCTTTGTTTACTGCGTATGAATTTTTAGGTGCAGAAAAAAAGCACGGAGACTTAAATTTTATTTCAGTTTGCGTAGATGATGATAACAAAGCTTTGATAAAAAAACTGGCACAGGAAAAAAATGTGGTATTGTGTATTTATTCCGCAAAGAAAAATGCCATGCAGCAAATGCGCAGTTTTGTAAACGCGTTGATGCTGCAAGATATTCATTGCCCGGTAGTAATTGCTGTGGAAAGTATGCAGGCAACTATTGATGCGCAACTCATAGAGTTTAGTGCAACTGCCGGTGGATTATTGCTTGATGGAATGGGCGATGGAATATGGCTAATAAATGATCCTACAAAAATTGAAAAAAGCGTGGTAAGTGGCAGAACTTACTTGGCGGCAACAAACAACTACCAGTTTTTAAATAACACTTCATTTTCTATTTTGCAGGCGGTGCGTACAAGGATTTCTAAGACGGAATATATAAGTTGCCCGAGTTGTGGTCGTACCCTTTTTGAACTGCAGGAAACAACTGCAAAGATTCGTAATGTAACCAATCATTTAAAGGGTTTGAAAATTGCCATTATGGGTTGTATTGTAAATGGCCCTGGAGAGATGGCTGATGCAGATTTTGGATACGTAGGCAGCGGCGTAGGAAAAATAACATTGTACAGAGGAAAAGAAGTGGTCAAGAAAAATATACCGAGCGAAGTTGCCGTAGATGAACTGATAAATTTATTGAAAGAAAGCGGGGTATGGGTAGAAGCTGAATTAGGAATTAGGAATTAGGAATTAGGAATTAGGAATTAGGAATTAGGAATTAGGAATTAGGAATTAGGAATTAGGAATTAGGAATTAGGAATTAGGAATATTGGGGTTGCGCAAGGTAAAGTAAATTTTAAAATTGATTATTTTTCTGCAAAAGCCCCATAGGGGCGTAATATTAGTAGAAATAAAAGATACAAATGCGGGCCGCGCCTGCGGCAACATACACGGGCGATAAAAGTTGAAAAAGGATAGAATGATGAAGGGCTGCGGGTGACGAAGGGAAGTATTTTTTATACAAATGCTGAAGGCATATTTGGATAAAAAATACCGTAGCCAGAGAAGCCCGAACAAATGCTTAGGAGATAGCAACTGCACAGAGCCCCAAATTGTTTTAAATAAATCTACACAGATAAAAATATTGATACATGCAAACAGATATTCTGGTTATTGGATCGGGCATTGCGGGGCTTACCTATGCATTGAAAACAGCACAGGAAATGCCGCAAAAAAAAGTGATGGTGCTCACCAAAACGCAAAGCGACGAAACAAACACAAAGTACGCCCAGGGCGGTATTGCGGGTGTTACAGATTTTGACCATGACAGTTTTGAAAAGCATATAGAAGATACTTTGATTGCAGGTGATGGCTTGTGCAACAGAGCTATAGTGGAGATTGTAATTAAAGAAGGGGTTGATAGAATTAATGAACTGATACAATGGGGAGCACAATTTGATAAAGACCCCGAAGGCGATTATAAATTAGGTAAAGAAGGCGGCCACAGTGAAAGCCGAATTTTGCATTACAAAGACGTAACCGGTGCAGAAATGGAAAGAACTTTGCTGGAAGCAATAAAGAAATGCAGCAACATAGAATTGATAAGCCATTGTTTTGTGATTGATATTATCACCCAGCATCACCTTGGTTATCTGGTAACAAAATCTACCCCTGATATTGAATGTTATGGCGTATATGTTTTAAACCTTGCATCTAACAAAATAGAAAAAATTGTAGCGGCTGTTACGTTGCTTGCCACTGGTGGTAACGGGCAGGTTTACAGAAGTACCACCAACCCTGCTATTGCAACAGGAGATGGTGTGGCTATGGTTTACAGGGCAAAGGGACGAATTGAAAATATGGAGTTTATACAGTTTCACCCAACGGCTTTGTATGAAGCCGGTGTGCGTGGGCAATCGTTTTTAATTACAGAGGCAGTGCGGGGCGATGGAGGTATTTTGCGCAACAATAAAGGCGAGGCTTTTATGGAGCGATACGATGCCCGCAAAGACCTTGCACCAAGAGACATTGTGGCCCGAGCAATAGATAACGAAATGAAAATAAACGGAACCGAATTTGTTTATTTAGACTGCCGCCACATGAACCAAGAAAATTTTAAAGATCATTTTCCAAATATTTATGCAAAGTGTTTGAGTATAGGTATAGATGTTGCAAAAGATATGATACCTATTTCTCCAGCGGCACACTACAGTTGCGGCGGTGTAAAAACAGATGAGCATGCACATACGTCTATCAAAAATTTATATGCAGCAGGTGAGTGCGCCAGTACAGGCTTGCATGGTGCCAACAGGCTGGCAAGCAATTCGCTCTTGGAGGCAATGGTATTTGCGCACAGGGCTTTTTTAGATGCTGTAAAAAAGTTTTCAATACCCTTTACAGAAAACAAGGAGAATAATATACCAAGCTGGAATGCAGCAGGCACAACGGCTCCCAAAGAAATGATTTTGATTACGCAAAGCCTGAAAGAAATGAAATTGCTGATGAGCGATTATGTAGGCATTGTGCGGAACAACGAAAGATTGCAACGTGCAAACCGGAGATTAGATTTATTGCACGAGGAAACAGAGCACTTGTATGAGCAGACAGAAGTATCGCCACAGCTATGTGAACTTAGAAATATGATTACAGTATCGTACCTTATTGTAAAAAGTGCAGAGTTGCGCAAAGAGAGTAGGGGCTTGCATTTTAATACAGATTACGCCGCAAAACAGGATATTTTGCAAAACACAATTTTATAAAAATTAATTTTAGTTTTTTATTTGAACGATCAATAAAACCCGATGTATTATCTTCTTTACGGATTGCTTTACCTCGTATCGCTTCTTCCGTTTTTTATTTTATACTTTTTAAGTGATGCTGCTTTTTTTATGCTGTTTCACGTATTTGGGTATAGAAGAAAAATAGTGATGGATAATTTGACCATTGCTTTTCCGGAGAAAACTTTGGTAGAAAAGGAAAAGATATCCAAGCAGTTTTACAAAAGCTTAGTAGATAATTTTATTGAAACCATAAAGCTGATAAGCTTAAGCGAAAAAGCTTTTGATAATAGGGTTTCTATGAATTTTACCGATGCCCAACAATTGGTTGACAAGGGTTTAAATATTCAGTTTCACAGCGGGCACCAGATGAACTGGGAGTATGCAAGTCTTGCTATTTCAAAAAAACTTACCATTCCCTGGCTGGCGGTGTACATGCGCATTTCCGCACAACCGGTAGAAAGACTGTTTTTAAAAATAAGATCGAAGTTTGGGGCAGTAATGGTAGAAAGAAATAAATACCAAACGATGATGCCTCAGTTAATGAAGAAGCAGTATGCGCTGGGTTTAATTGCAGACCAAAACCCTGACCATGCAAATAAGGGTTACTGGTTAAATTTTTTTACCAAACCTGCACCTTTTCAAGTGGGGCCTGAAAAAGGCGCCATGCGTTATAAAACTGCGGTCGTTTTCGTAAATATTGGGAGAATAAAAAGAGGCTATTTTCACATAGACAGCAAAGTAATTACAGAAGACGGGAGTAAATTTAAAGATGGGGAACTCACGTCTTTATACCGTGATTTTTTAGAACAGGGAATTAGAAATAACCCACCAAACTACCTGTGGAGCCACCGCAGATGGAAATTTAACTGGAAACCTGCTTACAGCAAAAAATGGATTGATACGAAGCCAATGCCATAATTTTTTTTGAAAATTTTTAACCTTTGTTTTATACCGCCTCCCTGCGGCAATGAATAGTAGGATTTGGTTAAGAAGTGCAGCCATTCATCTTTTGGTTTATTATAGCATTTATAGTTTAACCTTTTTTAGGTTCGTAATCTTCTACTACATTCGCTGCCATGAACGAGATGTACGACGCAGCACTTAGCCAGCTTTCCATTCACAAAACAGGAAGCCGTTTATTGGAAGAGCCGCTTACTTTATCTGCAAAGCCAATAAATTTAACAGACGAAACTTTACTCAATTTATTATTACAGTATTTTCTTGGATCGTTTCAAAAAGCAAATGAGCTGTACAGATTGTATCACCCAACTGGGGAGCATATGCTAAATGAAGTCTTTCATTTTGCAAAGCTCATTTTCGAAAATCCGGAGAGTTTTCACGATAATTCCAAACAGATTGCAAAGCATTTATACGATGTAGCAAACCACCCCAAAATAAAAGGCGGCGAACTGTATTGTTGCTATTTTGATAAACTACCCATTGAAGGTGCGATGGTAAATGCTATTGGTATTTTTAAATCGGAAAGCAAAGAAGCGTACCTTACCATAAAACGTCGTGAGCAGGATTTTGAGCTTGGCTATGAGCAGGAAGGCATCAACATAAAAAGGCTTGATAAAGGTTGTATTATTTTTAATACCGAAGAAAATGAAGGCTATAAAGTAACGGTGATAGACCAGACAAATAAAACGGAAGCAGCTTACTGGATAGATGATTTTCTGAAATTAAAAATAAGGAATACAGCCTACAACCAAACAAACACCGTGCTGAGTATTTACAAAGATTTTGTGCAAAGCGAAATGGATGCGGACTTTGACATGGGCAAAACAGACAAAATAGATTTACTAAACCGCTCCATTAATTACTTTAAAGAAAACGAAAATTTTAACCTGGATACATTTAGTTACGAAGTAATAAACAATGAGAAGGGAATTGAATCTTTTAAAGCGTATAAACAAAACTACGAACAGGAATTTGATACTGAAATACCCGACTCCTTTCATATAAACAGTGCGGCTGTAAAAAAGCAGGCGAGGGTTTTTAAAAGTGTATTAAAATTGGATAAGAATTTTCACATATACATACATGGCACCAACGAGCTTATAGAAAAAGGCTATGACGAAGGAAAAAAAATGAATTATTATAAAGTTTATTTTAGTGAAGAGGTGTAAAAGGGCATATGTCTTTTTATAAAAATGTGTGTCTAAGTTTTTTCGATGTTTTTCCCATAGCGCTAACAAAATCCTTTCTTATATTTACTGCTATGATAAAGAGAATAATTACACCCATTTTTATACTGCTTTTTTCACCGCAAATATTTGCCCAAGGCCAAACTGCCGCTGCACAACACTGGGCCGATAGCGTTTATAAAAAATTATCAAAAGATGAACGAATCGCACAGCTAATGGTGGTGCGGCTTTCAACCATTGACAGCAAAACAAAGACCGTTACTTTTTATGATGATAAAGTAGAGGTGCTTATTAATAAATATAATATTGGCGGCATTTGCGTTTTTCAGGGAAGCCCGGTAAAGCAGGCAACCATTATTAACAGATTGCAAAGCAAAGCCAGAACGCCCATACTCATGTGCATAGATGCAGAATGGGGTGTGGGCATGAGACTAATTGATAGTGTGTTACCGTTGCCAAGGCAGATGATGCTCGGTGCAATGAAAGATGAAACAGTGGTGTATAGATACGGACAATTAGTGGCTGCACAGTGCAAGCGTATTGGACTTCAGGTAAATTATGCGCCTGTGATGGATGTAAATAATAACCCAAACAACCCGGTAATAAACGATCGCAGTTTTGGAGAAGATAAATACAAGGTGGCAGCATTTGGTATTCAGTATATGAAAGGAATGCAGGATGCGGGTGTGATGGCTTGCGCCAAGCATTTTCCAGGTCATGGTGATGTGGCTGTAGATTCACACTTCGATCTCCCTGTTATAAACAAAACAATGACCCAATTGGATGCCTTGGAACTATATCCTTTCAGAAAAATATTTGATGCAGGTGTTGGAAGCGTGATGCTGGCGCATCTTTACATACCCGCAATAGATACAACAGCCAACAGAGCTACTTCATTGAGTCCGTTAAACATTAACGGATTACTTCGTACAAAAATGAATTACCAGGGTCTCACGTTTACAGATGCTTTGGAAATGCAGGGAGTAAAAAAATATTTTCCCGGTGGTACGGCGAGTGTGCAGTCTTTAATTGCCGGCAATGATATGCTTTGCCTTCCCGGAGATGTGCCTATAGCTATTAAAGAAACAAAAAATGCAATTAAGAAAAAACAACTCAGCTGGGCCGGTATTGAAATGCATTGTAAAAAAGTTCTTGTTGCAAAATACATGTACGGATTGGCACAGTTGCAACACATTAATACAGATAATTTAGCAGCAGATTTAAATGACGGTGTGCCTGCTATGCGAAGGCTTGTGGCAGAAAATGCAATTACGCTGGTGTCAAAAAAAAATTCTTCTTTTTTTCCGTTACGAGATACAAACCCTGGTGATATTGCTTTTGTAGGGTTTGGCATTACGCAGGAAAATGAACTGGCAAAAAGAATGCGTTTAGATTATAATGCAACATTGTTTTATGCAGGCGACACTGGCTTGTTGACAAAGCTAAAGCCCTTTAAAAAAATAGTTATTGGCATTCACAACGTGGGAAGATTTGCAGCTACAAATTTTGGATTTACTAAAAGTAGTCTCGATTTGCTAGCAACCATTCAGCAAAAAGAAAACAGTATTTCATTTTTATTTGGAAATGCTTATGCTCTAAAAAATATGTGTACAGTAACTAACATGGTGTTGTGTTACGAAGATGATGCGATTGTACAAGGCACAGCGGCAGATCTTTTGCAGGGAAAAATATTTTACAAAGGTGTATTGCCCGTAACTGTCTGCGACAATTTAACCTACGGCTTTGGAATTGAAACAAAGGCCACTGCATCTTTATTTGAAAAAGCTAATCAAGAAAAATAAACCAAACTGTTTTTCTATAAAATTGATTCAATCATAGATGGTGAAATCGAAAAATATGCAATGTCGGGTTGTGTTGTACTTGGCCTTAAAGACGGAAAGATTGCATACGAAAGGGCTTTCGGAAATTTTACATTCGAAAAAAGCCAGTAAGCCTTGGTGCTGTTTATGATTTGGCTTCGGTTGCAAAAATATGTGCTACTACTTTAAGCATAATGAAATTGTACAAAGAAGGTAAATTGGACCCTAAAAAAGTTAAGCGATTATCTTCCTGAAATGATTGGTACAAACAAAAGGGATTTACTTATTGGAGATATATTAATGCACGAAGCTGGCCTAGTTGCTTACATTCCTTTTTACAAAGAAACACTAGATTCGACAGGAAAGCTCCTGCAGAGCATCTATTCAACTACTCCCAACGACTCTTTTAATATCCCTGTAGCACAAAATCTTTACATGAAGAATGCCTGGAAGGACACCATTTATAGAAGGATATTGATGAGTGCCGTAGGCTAGAAAGGTAAATTCATTTACAGCGATAATGATTATATTTTTTTGGGAAAGGTAGTTGAAAAAATTTCGGGCATCAGGATGGATGAATATGCATTACAAAATTTTTATGCACCCATGCACCTTCAAAGCATGGGTTACTACCCTTTACAGGGAAAGAGTATAAAGGATATTGCACCAACAGAAAATGAAAAGATATTTAGAACACAATTAATACAAGGCTCGGTGCACGCCCCTGATGCTGTAATGATCGGTGGCGTTGCAGGCCATGCCGGTTTGTTTAGTAATGCATACGACCTTGCAGCTGTAATGCAGCTATTGCTGGATGGATGCTGTTTTAATGGTAAACAATATTTTAAAAAACAAACAGTATATCTTTTTACTGCTGACCTAAACAACAGCAGTAGGCGTGGCTTTGGGTTTGACAAACCGGAGAATGACAACGCTACCAGAAAAGAATCTTATCCTTCTGTAAAAGCATCGCCATTTACTTTTGGGCATAGAGGTTTTACAGGTGCCTGGGCCTGGGCTGACCCCACAACTCAATTGGTTTTCATTTATTTAAGCAACCGAATATATCCTTATGTGAGTACAACAATGCTAAAATTAAATGTGAGAGGAAAAATAATGGATGTATTATACGACGCTACCAATACGGTTTACCAAGCCAATTAGGTGCTTTTTTGTCTGCAAGTTGTATCTTGCAGGCAACCGTATTAAGATACATGAAAAAGATTTATTTAGCAGCTGTCGTTATCGCAAATGCTACCTTCAGTTTATATTCTTGCAAAGACGAATACACACTTTGCGACTTGTCTAAAGATGTAAGATTTATTGGAGCATTTTATAGAAAAGTTGGTAGCAATGATGTTTTATCGCCAGCGCCAAGCCTATCAATCAGATCATTAGATACAGGGCCATTTCTTTATAGTCAGCAACCCAATGTTGACCAGTTTGGCTTATCGCTCAGTTCCGTAATTGACTCTGCAAAATTTGTAATTACAATTGCAGGTAGCTCTCCTACAGATACCGTTACCATTGTATATTCTTCACTGGGTGAGAATCTGTCGACGGAGTGCGGCAGCATAACAACTCACAACATTACAAAACTTACATCTACCATAAATACCATCGACTCTGTAAAAATAATAAAGGCCTTTATAAATAACGTACCATCTTTAAATGCAAAAATTTATTATTAAGTATGCTGTGTTTTTTATGCACAGCATTTGTGTAACAGGATAGAAATTTCAATTCAATATTTTTCTTATAATTTTTAAGATGAGACGTCCATTAAAACTAACATTAAGGATATTTTTATTGCTTTTTATTTTCATGAATATGATTGTCATTTTTCATGCCTATAAATTTACGCACTATTACAACCAGGGTGAAGTAACTATAAAAAAGCAGAGCGACAAAACCGGCTGGGATATAAGCAGAGAACTGTTTTTTGGCTTTAATGCAGTAAAGCAAATCAACAGCGTGCCTGATAGAATTTACAAAACAATATATTTAACTACAAACGATGGGTTAAAACTCGAAGCGTGGGTTACTACAAATCCTGCTGCGAATGGCACAGTTGCCATGTTTCATGGGCATGGCGGTAAAAAATCGGGCATTTTAAAAGAAGCAGCATCTTTTAGAGAAATGGGCTACAATACGCTGCTGCTGGACTTTAGGGCACACGGTAGCAGTGAAGGAAATACCTGTACCATTGGTTATGATGAGGCTGAAGATGTAAAGCTTGCGTATGAGTATTTACAAACGAAAGGCGAAAAAAATATTGTTCTTTGGGGTATTTCGCTCGGTGCTGCTACCATTACAAAAGCAGTAAATGATTATGCCATTGCGCCACAAAAAATTATTTTAGAAATGCCTTTTGGTTCATTGCCTGAGGCGGTAGTTGGCGTGGTAAAAAAAATGGGATTACCGCCGCAACCACTTTCAACGCTGCTCACTTTTTGGGGAGGCGTCGAGCATGGCTTTTGGGCATTTAATGTAAAGCCGTCTGAATACGTAAAGCAGCTTAGATGCCCGGTTTTACTACAGCATGGCAGTAAAGACCCAAGGGTAACAAATACCGAAACAAAAGAAATATTTGACAATATTACAACCACCAAAAAATGGGTGGAGTACACAGGCTCTGCGCATGAATCTTTGTGTACAAACGAGCATGAAAAATGGGTAACGGAGGTATCTGCATTTTTACAGAAATGACACCGCAACAAATTTCTATAGACCATTACAATTATGATTTGCCCGATGCCCGCGTTGCACTGCATCCACTTGTGCAAAGAGATGCATCTAAAATGCTCGTATATAAAAGCGGCACGATAGAAGAAACTGTTTTCTCTAAGGTTGATGAACAATTGCCTGCAGGAACACTGCTGGTTTTTAATAATACAAAAGTTATTAATGCCAGAATAAAGTTTACGAAAACGACTGGTGCTGTTATAGAAATTTTTTGTTTAGAACCTGCGTGCAATATAACAGAATACAGCACGGTAATGAGTGCTGTAAATTCAGTTGAATGGAAATGCCTTGTGGGCGGTGTAGCAAAATGGAAAGAAGAAATACTGCAAAAAGACATTACCATCGGCAGTGAAAAAGTAACGTTGTTTGCAAAAAAAATAGAAAAAATTACAGAAGCATTTGTGATTGAATTTTCGTGGAAACCTTCTTTATTTTCATTTGCAGAAATTATTGAAGCAGCAGGGAATGTGCCATTGCCACCTTACATAAAACGAAGTATAGATGAGGAAGATATCAGCCGCTATCAAACTATTTTTGCGCTGCACCACGGCTCAGTAGCGGCACCTACTGCCGGGCTACATTTTACCGAAAGTATTTTTGAAAAGCTTGTAACAAAAAATATACAAAAAGCATTTGTTACCCTGCATGTAGGGGCAGGTACTTTTAAGCCGGTAAAAGCTCCTACCATGCAGGAGCATGAAATGCATGCTGAATATATTGATGTGGGTATAGCTACCATTGAAACCCTGAAAAACAGTATTGGTAAAATAGCGGCCGTTGGCACTACATCGCTCCGCACCATTGAGTCGCTTTACTGGTTTGGCGTAAAAGTTTTACATAATAAAGACTTGAAAGAATTATCCCTGAAGCAATGGGATGTATATGCCGATGACATGGTGAACAATGAAGCTACTTCGCAGGAAGCGTTAGAAGCTTTGCTTGGGTGGATGAATAAAAACAACAAGCAACGCATTTTTACACAAACCCAAATATTAATTGCTCCGGGTTACAGATACCGAATGGCAAATATGCTGATCACCAATTTTCACCAGCCAAAATCGACCTTGCTTTTGTTGGTTGCCGCAGCCATTGGGGAAGATTGGAAAAAAATGTACGACTACGCTTTGAAAAACGATTTTCGTTTTTTAAGTTATGGAGATGGGAATTTGATATGGTTGTAAAATACACAGAATAAGTTTTGAAACTCCAACCCAATTTCCTGTATCTGCAACCCTTTCCCCATACCTCTCCTTCAATAAAAGTTTAATAAAGATGATCTGATCAAACTAGCCCCGATAGACAGTAGTAGCTGCCGCAATAATAAACTTTAAAGTATAAT
>JBJXGJ010000210.1:0-3492 GCA_046153805.1 Ferruginibacter sp.
CAATCCATTTTTTTGTGTTAAATGAATGAATTCGCCATTTATGTATTTGAATATTCCATTTCCATCAGTAGCAAACCACATTGTTCCATTTCTGTCTTCCAAAAATTTAAAAATTAATTTATTAGAAAGCATAGGTTTTGAATTCTCGACTTTTGAATCTGGCAATAAAAATGGTGTAAACTTATTCCCGTCAAAATGACTAATCCCGCCAATCGAACCAACCCAAATAAGTCCATTTTTGTCAAGTGTTAGTCCCCAAATTTCATCATTTTGCAGCCCATCTTTTTTTGTGTATGTTGTATATTTTTCACCATCGTATTTTATTAGCCCATTGTCAGTCCCAAACCATAAATGTCCTTCCTTATCTTCAACAATTTCTCTAACAACCTTTAAAGGGCGGACTCCTTCGATTGAAATTTTTTCAAGTGTTTTACCATTGTAACGTATAATTCCGTTTCCATTAGTTCCAAACCAATAATTCCCTTTTTTGTCTTGATGCATTGTCCTTACAAACTCCCTTACCATTCCATTTAAATTGGTGTGAATTTGTGGAAACGTTGTGCTTTGTTTTACAGTAAGTGGTTGAGTGTTTAGTCCATTTTCTGTTTTATAATTAACCAAATCTTGATTTACTTGACCTTTGCAAACCGAAATTTGAAATGTCAGAAGTGCCAAAATTAAATTTCTAATTTTAGAAGTTCTCTTAATCGCAATGATTGTCATACAATTGGCTATTTATAATTGTTGCTAACATGGGTTTGGCAAAATTGGGGCTTTTGTATTAGGCTGAACATTTGTATTTGCTATTAGCTTTTGTACCAAATTCAAACTTTTGTACTTTCTACACCACAGCTTCACCAAGACCAAACACGGAGGGCGTTATGAGACACTCTAAATATTGACAGTCAGACAAAATGAATGAATTTTTAAGGATATTTTCACCAACATTTTTTATCGTTTACTTCGAAATTGCTTTTGTAGCAAAAAGTGTGGTCGTAGCGAAACAAATTGGCAAAAATTCACTTATTTTATCAAAACACGGCGGTGCTTCTGGGCTTATTGGACTTTATTTTAAACTGACTATGATTTTCACATTCGGTTATATTTTACTGTTTGCTTTTGTACCGACCCTTTACGAATACTTTTTGCCAATTAGACACCTTGTAACTTTATAAGTAAAACATTTAAAGTTTCTGTTCGTAGGCTCAATTATTTGCCGCCAGCTGCCTTCAGATTCCAATTCACGCTGGACGGCCCTGCTTTGGGCCAACCAAAAGTACTGCAACTCTCATTCGGGACTTGCACCCTAGAGGTAAAGAACATGCCTGACAAACATAAAAAATCTACCCTTTGAAGACAACCTATTTCTATTATGATGTAACAAATCAATCTTTTAAAATAGATGCTAAGGTTTTGCTTGCATAGCAGGTTCTACTTCTGTAACCCACTTTTGTAACTGCACTTCAGTAAGAATTAATTTCAATTTTTCGTCTCTTTTTGCAGCAGTTCTTTTCATATAGTCCTGCATTCTCTCCACATCTGTATCTCCTGCTGCGGTCATTTCTCCTTTAATTGCATCTTGCGTTTTATAATAGTCTTCAAATACCTGATACACTTTCGCATCCTGTTCTCTTACTAAAGATAAATCTGCTTTTAATTTAAAAAAAGTTTCTTTTGCACGCTCCTGTGGTTTTTTTGCTGCTACAGCATCCTGAGCCATGATACTCCCCGCCACTGCTATCATCGCAATGAAGGATAAAATAATTTTCTTTTTCATTTGTCCGTTTTAATTTGATATAAATATAAGAATATTTTTAATTCTTTTTAGCGTCAGTTGAGGGTCTGCTCATAATTTTATAAAATCCTGTATCAAAATTGGCACGTTGGGCAGGTGTGCATAAATTTCTAATGTCTTTTAAATGGTTCAGCATTTTTGTTTCTAGGTGTTGTTGTTGCGTTGCTGCGTAAAAGGCCGCAACCTTAACGGAACTATCGCTAAAATTATCTAAACCAATCCTTTTTAAATTATGTTGTTTGTTTAGCCTTATCTCGTCGAACATTATTTTAACCTCTGCCCTGTGCTTGGTTTTCACGGTGTCAAAAGCATTTAATTGTGCATCTGTAAAACCAACCTCTGTTTTAAGGTAATTGCGCATCGTATTCTTTCGATCCTCCGCATACGGCTTTTTATTCGCAAGCAACATGGTTAAGGTTACAATATTTGCAATAAGCAGTAATGCAATTACTATAATAAAAATTTTATTAGATGAGTTGTTTGTTTTCATCATGGTTCCTGGTTTTCAATGTCGTAAACCACAGATACATTAATGGCAAAATCGTATTTCTGCGGGCCTGTACGCAGCGAAACACTGTCTTTATCTGGTGTAGCATTGCTGGTTCTTATTACAAGTATATTAATGAGTACCAGCAAAAGAATAGCGAACGCTGCTATGACTGGCTTCTTAAAATAATATGCAATTTTAGACCACACCGTATCGTTAGCAGTATCCTCCAATGCTGCATTTATACGTGTCAACAAAAATGGTTTTGGAGCTGCTTTTTCAATTCCATCAATACTCTGCATCGTTATATCTATGCGGCTGTTTATTTTATCAGTCACACTTTTTATGGTTGATATTTTTTTAATTGAAATGTTTTTCATAATACGCTTTCAAGTAAGTTCTTAAATTATTCTTGGCCCTCACCTGTAAAGATTCTACAGCGAGTAAAGTTGTATCCATCACTAAAGCAATCTCATTATTGGTTAACCCTTCCAACTTATGTAGCAAAAACGCTGTTCTCTGTTTTTCGGGCAGTTTTTTTATTGCCAAAAAAAGTACAGATGCATCTTCTTTTTTATCAAGCACGGCACCTGGGTGAAAAAAATCTGGCTTTTCATCTGCCTCTTTGTACCCAAAAACCCGCTGCATCAACCCTCCCCTTTTTTGTCTCTTTTTCTGTTTTTCAAAATCAAGAGATATGGTAATGGTTATTTTATAAATCCAAGTTGTTAGGCTTGCTTCTCCTCTAAAATTCTTCAGCCCATCGTACACTTTTAAAAAAACCTCCTGTGTTATATCTTCTGCATCTTCTTCATTTTGAACGATACCCAGGGCTGTGTTATAAACCATCTGCTGGCGCTCGGTCACAATCTCTGCAAAATCATCTTCCGCATATTGCTTGGTTTCAATAATAGCCTGCTGGTTCAAAAGAAATAATTTATTTCAATTAAAGATACTTACAACAAGCAAAATTTTTATTACGCAATTGTGAATGGTTATTTAAAGAATTAAATCATTAAAATCTCGGCCCGCCTCTGTACCCGCCGCCTTCGCTATTTTCTCTTCTTACTATTGGCTTTGCTGCAACCCCAAAATTCTTAAGATTATAAGTAAACGTAAGTAAAAAATATTGCTGTAAAACTGTGTTTTGCGAATCAAAAATTGATGTTCCATCTACAACCCTTGATATACTTTGGTTTTGTTTTAAAAG
>JBJXGJ010000234.1:0-4070 GCA_046153805.1 Ferruginibacter sp.
CAACGGGCTGTCCGAGATAATTTGTAGATTTGTTCATATCAAACTTTATTGTGTTGTAACTACAAAGTTGATAAAGGGTGGTCATAAAACCACCCTTATTTTAGAAAAATTATCTCGGACAACAATAAATAAAAATTTCGATCACAATGAACTTTCGACCTAATAAAAAAAGCGTTAAGAAAATTTGAATGTATTTCGTTAAGAAATGAAATCGATGTTACAAATGTTTGGAAAAGATTTATGTCGGTAAGTCCTACTAAAGCTTGGCTTTGCACAAATGTTGTAACTGATTTCATTTTAGAAATACATTAAAATTTTTAGCTTTTTTTATTAAGTCTTGATTTTTTTGTTACTTTTTTCATCAAGGAAAAAAGTAATTACAAGAAAACCTATTAAAAATACTCTTTGGCTTATAAAAGGGTTAACCCGCTAAAATGATTTAAAAAATATGAAAAAAGTTATCATCCTTTTATCTGTTTCTATTTTCGCTTTAGAACTGCAAGCCCAAACTACCATCTCCCGAGATCCATCCATCGAACAAATGGTAAAAGAAATTTCACCGGATTCTTTACGGAGCTATATACAAACAATGGTAAATTTTGGTACCAGAAATACCCTCAGTACACAAACAGAAAAGAAAAGAGGAATAGGTGCTGCAAGATTATATGTATTGCAAAAATTCAATGAATTTGCCGCACAATCAAACGGCAGACTTACAGCACTAATAGATACTACAACCTTACAACCAGATAAACGCAGAGTAGATACTACGCTGTTACTGGGCAATGTGGTGGCGACTTTAACGGGCACAGATCCAACAGATAAACGCATATTTATCATCAGCGGGCATTTAGATAATATGCGTACAAATGTAATGGATCGAACAGGCGATGCACCGGGTGCCAACGACGATGCAAGTGGCGTAGCAGCCGTAATGGAATGTGCACGTATTATGAGTAAACGAAACTTTGGTGCTACCATTATTTTTATGGCAGTAAGTGGCGAAGAGCAAGGCCTGCTTGGTTCTACCTTCATGGCGACAAAAGCAAGAAAAGAAAATTTAAACATTGAAGCTGTGCTTAACAACGATATTATGGGAAGTAATAACAGCAACGAAACAAACAACATAAACAATACACAGGTAAGGGTTTTCAGTGAGGGATTACCGGCTTACGAGCTTGATAAAAATGCAAAAAATATTCGCCAGCTTGGTTTGGAAAACGATGGTAAAAGCAGACAACTAGCCCGCTATGTAAAAGAAACAGGCGAGCGTTATGTTGACAATCTGGATATTAAATTGATTTACAGAAACGACCGCTTTCTTAGAGGTGGAGATCATACGCCCTTTGTTGAAAACGGTTTTACCGCAGTGCGTATTACAGAAATGAATGAGAACTATACCCGGCAACACCAAAATGTACGTGTAGAAAACGGGATACAATATGGTGATCTAATAGAATTTATAGACTTTGAATACCTCAGAAAAAATACAGGCATGAATTTGAGTTCGCTCGCTAACCTTGCAAAAGCGCCCTCAATGCCTGAAGATGTAAAAATTGATGTAAAAAAACTCGGCAACAGCTCCTTTCTCTATTGGAAAAAACCAGCGAGTGGATCGGTAAAAGGTTACTATTTATTAATGAGAGAAACCACCAGCGCATTTTGGCAAAAGAAAATATTTACAAACAATACAGAAATAACAGTTCCCTATTCTAAAGACAATTACTTTTTTGCTGTGCAATCTGTAAATGAAACCGGTAACGAAAGTTTACCTGTTGTGCCTGGTGTGGGAAGGTAAGCAATGGGCAGGAGGTAGCGGGCAGTTGGCGGTTGGCAGTGGGCAATTAGCAGTGGGCAGTTGGCGCTTGGAAAACTTTGAACATTGAACCTTGAACTTTTTTTATGCAAGACATACCCATGCCTGATGGCAATATGCTTAGGGAAATTGTGACGATGCAAATGCCTTTTGGTAAATACAAAGGCACGGTGCTAAAACGGCTACCGATAAGTTATTTGGAGTGGTTTGCCCGCAAGGGTTTTCCAAAAAGTAAGCTGGGCAATTTATTGCAGTGTTTACTCGAAATAAAAATGAACGGGTTGGAAGATTTGCTGCACCAGATTGAAAAGTACTAATGCTTTACAATTTCGTCTTTTACTTCTTTCAATTCTTCTTCTTTAATATCAGCTTCCATTTTTTCCCTCTTGGTACCAACACGAAGTCTTGCAAAAAAACTCATGTATGTATTGGCTATCCAAACAAGTGCAAAACCACCTATGAGGTAACCACGCCAGTCATTAAACAGCAAATGGTACTTTGTTATAATTAAAAATACTAAGGTAATATAATGGCTAAAACAATACTCACATGTAAAAAGATAAAAGAATTTTCGCTGAAAAATGCTATGGCAGTTTTGAGATTTTTTGTGGCAATATTCTCTTGGCTCTTTAAAAATTTCTTCGTGTGTTACAGTCCAGGCTATACAAGCAATTGGTGTCGCTATTAAAAATAAATTCCTTACTTCAAATATGCGATCCATGGTTTTTATTTTTAATTGATAAAAATTATTAAGAATCTATTTCAACTTAAAGTCTGATAAAGTCGCTGTAAAAATCCCTCGCTCTCTCTTTTTAAAAATAGCCTTCCAATTCCCGTTATACCTTATAAGAGTAGGCAACGTAAGCTCACCAACTTTTGTCATTTCTATTTGCATCACTACTTTAAAATCGTAAACACCAGCATCGTAACTCAAACTGTAATTTCTTGCAACTACATCAAATGTACTGTCGTTAAACCAAGTCGTCATTTCATCAACGACAACACTACCCTCTTTACCGGGTTTTACCGTTTGTTTAAACACATAACAATTTTGGCTGTTGTGCATTTCATAATCAATGTTCATGTCATAACTGTCAGCAACATCATCATCATAAATGGCAGTTTTTTTACTCATAAACGGCAAACCGTTTATTCTTCTGCCGGGGTTAAAAAAAAGCATTTTTAATTGCTCCTTATGTTTCTCTATTCCAGATTTTCCGTCCGTGCTAAACTCATTTCCTAATACGGTGTTTGTTTCGCCACAAACACTGTCTTTTGTAAAAAAAAGGGAGGCATACATTTGCGCTGTATAATAGTTATATGACTTGTCGTCCGTATAAAAATCACCAGTATGTTTTTCGTCAAGGGTCAGCATCTTGCGGCAGCCATGATTGAGTATTTGCTTGGTGTGGCTAAAGTGAGAAGCATCTAATCCACCTTTTTTATCAAGCATTCTAATATCATTAATTGCAGTAAAGCCAACGATGCGAAGGTTTTTAAATGCTTTGTAAAAACTTGTATCTTCTTTTAT
Source organism: Ferruginibacter sp. (assembly GCA_046153805.1). Classification (GTDB taxonomy): domain Bacteria; phylum Bacteroidota; class Bacteroidia; order Chitinophagales; family Chitinophagaceae; genus Ferruginibacter. The sequence continues at coordinate 3,348 of JBJXGJ010000234.1, forward strand.
CTTTTTTACAAATGCAGGTACATCTAATTTATTGCCTATCACTACCGTATTCAGCGTAATCATATTTTTACCCACGAACACAGTACTATCTTGAGCTATTAATATTTTTGAAAATATTAGCAACATCCCTAAGAAATAAATTTTCATGTTACAAAGTTACAGTTATCCATTAACAGGTATTGTTTAATAGTGTTTCAAAATGTGTACCAGATAGCATTGGGAGGAAAATAAACGAACTGTACTCAAAATAGGTGTTTGTAAAGCAACATTTTTTTTAACTAATATTTTCGTTTTGTATAAAATGAACACAGGCACTTAGGTAGTGCCTGCCCGTTTTCTGATGTTTCATTTTTAAAAAACAAAACCGTAAGGTAGTATGCGTATTTAAAAAAAAGTGGTACAATAAATATCAGTCTTTTATGGCTATACCAAAAAGTTTATAAAACAATATAATATTTGAGAAAAACAACAACCCGCCACTCGGTAGAAGGATTTCTTGAAAAGTATTTTAAAAAATATGGATGGAGAAATAATCAACCATTGTTTCTTATGTTAGATGTATGGAATATCAGCAATAAAAAATATTACTGCAAAATATTTGGTTCTTCGGTAAAGATAGTGGAAATGTAAATTTTCAATAAATTGTATTTTTGTAAAAAAAGCGATGGATTTTACGGCTGCACTATCAACCATTTTAGAAATAAAGTCACCATGGTTTATAAA